>JBDNEZ010000427.1:0-13742 GCA_041690095.1 Anderseniella sp. | reverse complement strand
GATGTTTGCCCAACGCGCGCAGGCTGTTGGCCTTGTGAAAACTGAAGTCATAGCGCCGGGGCAATTGGGCCAGCAGGACGTTCATCTCGGCCACGGCTTCCTCGTGGCGGTTCAATTCACGCAGATAATTGGACTTGTGATAACGATGAAACGGAGCCTGCGGGTCCAGCGCAATGGCCTTGTCATACTCGTGCAGGGCCTCGTCGGGCCGTTTGGCCGACCGCAAGCAGTTTGCTGTGTAGAAGTAGAATTCCAAAGCCGCAGGATCCAGCGTGAGCGCTTTGCGGTATTCGTCCAACGCCTCGTCGAACAGGCCGGATTCGGCCTGCAGATAGCCGCAGTAGTAATGCAGATCGAGCGGATTTTTAGCGGAGCCTGCCAGTTCATCCAGCGCAGCGCTAGCTGCGGCGTAGTTACCCTTGAGGATTAACGCACGCACGTGGTCAATCCCGGTTGCAATGATCTGCGTCTTGCCAACTGTGCGGAAGATTTCCAACACCCGCTTTTGTCCGAGCGCTTCTGCGTGCATCAACGCCGAGCATCCATCGCGATCGCGCAGGTTCATGTCGGCTCCGGCCGAGACGAGTGCGGCAATGATATCGCTGTACAACCGTCCGCCGTCACCCAGGATGACAGACTCCAGCAATGCCGACCAGCCGAGCATATTGATGCGGTCCACGGCGATGCCGGCGTCCAGGCAGACAAGTACCGTGCTAAGAAAGCCTTTCTCGCTCGACGGCAGTAAGGCGGTGCCACCGAACCGATTGATGCTCGTAAGATCTGCGCCGGCGTCAATCGTGTAACCCAGGATCTCCTTGAAACCGTTGGCACCGGCACACAGGTACGGCGTCAGCTGGGTCTCGTCGCGCGCATTCACGTCACTACCAGCGTCGATAAGGCGTTTGGCCATGGAAAAGTTATTCCGCTGAACCGCTGCCATAAGCGCCGTGGCTCCACGCTCATCCTTGTATTTCACAGAGGCACCTTCGCTCAGCAAACGCACCGCAGTTGCCTCGTCCTGCCTTTCGACCGCCGTCTTCAAGGCAGCCCCTTTGTCTGAAGTCACGATGTCAAATCCTCTCTGCTGAAAAGTCGCTTCGCAATCAGTCACTCAAGAAGTCTTCAGTGCGTCGAGGATGTAATCCGAGTTGGTAACGAAGCCGAAGCCCTTCTTGACGTTGAACAGAGTCGCGTCGGTGCAGTAATCGGGCGAAGTCGTCGCGCAGCAGTCTTCGACCAGAACACAGCCATATCCAAGAAAATTGGCGTCTGTCAGCGAATGCAGCACACACTGGTCAGTGTTGACCCCGGCGAACAGCAACGTCCTGATGCCATAATTGCGTAAGATATCGTCCAGTTGGGTGCCCCAGAACCCACTCATGCGATACTTGTCCACCCGGATATCGCTGGGCTCCTGATCAAGACCGTCAACCACGGCCGCCGCCCAGCTGTCCTTCTCCAGCACCTTGTGGCCATTGTCGGGCAGGGCCTCGCCCAGACCGATACCTACGCCAGACGGCTTGTACAGATGCAGCTGATTTGGCGGCATGTTCGCCAGGTCGGGACGATTTCCCCAGTTGACCCAGATGACCGGAACCTCAGCCTTGCGCAAGCCCGGCAGAAGCTTCTGAAGCGGTCCGATCGGCATGCGATCGGGCGAGTAGTCGACGCCCAGATGATCGACCCAGCCACCCTTTTCGCAGAAGTCATTCTGCATGTCGATTACAATGATGGCTGTGCGCCGCAGGTCCACAGTGAGCAGTTGAGAGTCGGCCTTGATTGTAACTGGTACGGGCGGCGGCTCCGGCATCGCCATATCGACATGCCCGGCATTGACGCGCCATTTGTAGCCCGGCCCAACACCGAGGTCGATCAGCTTGTCGTCAACTCTGTCAACCGGACGCGCCGAGGCAGTGGATGTCTTACTGATAGGGTTATTTGATGTCATGATAATCTCTCCGCAGTTTTTCGTAGGTGGTTGCCAGCAAACTCGGGATCATAGGTCGAACTGTAATCTAACCCGGCCTATGCAACACCCCGGCTGGGCGGGTGAATGTGCGTCTACCGCGCTTGAGGCCAAACAGAGGTTGCGAAAGCTCTGCAACTGCAAGGTGTGCCTGCGACGCGTCAAGCACTACGATATCGGCAGGATTGCCGACGGCGATTCCATAGTCGGTCAAATTCAGCAGCCGCGCGGGGCTGTCCGTGATCATGTCAAAACAGAGCTCGGTCCCTTGCGACGAGCCGATCTGGGCGATGTTGGCATACAGGTTGGCCATGCGCAGAAGCGAGCAATCGCCAAACGGCGTGAACGGGTTGAGTACGTTGTTGGTCGCGATCGAACAGACGACGCCTTTTTCAGCTATTCGATGGGCAAGGGTCACTCCCCTTGGTATCGAATGGGAACTCTCGCGTCCCATCAGGAACAGATCGGTTGCAGGCAAAACCGTCAACGAGACGCCAGAATCCGCAAGCATGACAGAATGCCGCTCGAATGCGTCCTGATCCAGGACAGAAAGGCAGCTCACATGGCCGATCGCAACCCGGCCCTGCCAGTTGCGGTGCCGTGTCTGGCGACAGACTTCTTCGATGTGCATCCGCGATGGATCAAGATGGAAATCAAGGTGGAAATCGATGTCCAGGTTGTATCGCCCGGCCAAATCGAAAATCCGCGCTATGTGGCCCGTCGGGTCGGTGTCCGTATAGGGGCATCCGCCGATAAGGTCTGCACCGCCTTCGATGGCTTCGACGATAAGTTCTTCTGTCCCTGGATCGTTCAATAGTCCTTCTTGCGGGAAAACACAGATTTGCAGATCGATTGCCCAGGCATAATCAGCCTTCAACTGGCGCACCGCTTCAAATCCCCGCAGGCCGATACGCGGATCGATCTCGACCTGGGTCCGCATGCGGGTCGTGCCCTGCAGGATCGCCTTTTCCAGCGTTCTGCTGCCGCGGGCGTAAACATCCTCGACCGTGAACTCTCGTTTGGCCGCGGCGACCGCGCCGATCGCATCGGAAAGCGAGTGGGAATTGCCGCATCGTTCAAGCAGGCAGGACTTGTCGAGGTGAATATGGCTTTCGACAAAACCCGGCAGGACAAGCCGACCACCGACAGCCTCCTCAGACGCGTCGGTTTCGATCTGCTCCCCTATATCGACGATTTTGCCGTCAGCGATCATGATATCGACAAGCCCGTCTTTGCTACCCGCGATACGCGCCCCTCTTAGTACAAGTTCGCCATTCGCATCGGTCATCACGCGGTCTCGGCTTTGGCGTTGGTTTGTTCGTCCGACTTGCTGCCAAGATATGAGGCTTCAAGCGATGGATCTCCGCTGATCTCGGCTGCGGGGCCGGTTCGCACGATCTCACCTTGTTCCAGGATGTAGGCACGGTCAGCGACGGTTAGGGTCATATTGGCCATCTGGTCGACGATCAATATCGTCGTTTCCTCATCTCGAAGATCTGCCAGAACTGCGAAAACCTCCTCGATCATTGCGGGTGCAAGACCCAGGGTTGGTTCGTCGAGCAGCAATACGCTTGGCTTTGCCATCAGCCCGCGGGCAATCGCGACCATTTGCTGTTCACCGCCGGAAAGAAATCCGGCACTCAGGTGAAGTCGATCCTTAAGTCGCGGAAACCGGTTCAAAATGGTGGCGATCTCTTCCGAGTAATCGCCCTTGCCGCGGCGGTAGGCGCCAATGCGGATATTGTCGAGCACCGAAAGATCCGGAAACACCTGCCGACCTTCGGGAACCAGCGCGACACCCAAACGTGCAATTTCATGAGCACTGAGCCCCTGAATTTCCTTGCTTTCCAGCTTGATCTTGCCATCGACAACGGGCAGTAGCCCGACGATTGAACGCATTATCGTTGATTTTCCCGCACCATTGGCACCAAGCAGTCCAACCATTTCGCCCTGCGAAATTGTCAGATCGACCGCCTTGAGAACCGGCGCGGCCCCGTACCCGGCCGTCACCGCTTCCGTCGTCAACACAGGCACGTCCGGGCCGTTCCATGGTGCCGTTCGCGGCCGCGCCTGGATCTCTCCAGAGCCAAGATAGGCGGCGATGACAGTGGGATCGTTCTGGATGTCTTCCGGTTTGCCATCTGCAATCAGTCGACCCGCATCAAGCACCACGATGTGATCCGAAATGCCCATCACCAGTCCCATGTCATGTTCGACCAGAACAACCGTAATTCCGTGATCAGCAATCGACCTGATAAGTCCCGCTACCTGCTTTTTCTCTGCTTCGGACAAACCTGCAGCCGGCTCATCAAGCAAAAGCAGGTTGGGACGCAAGGCCAGTGAACGGGCGATTTCAACCAGTCGGCGGTCCACATGCGGCAGGTCACCAGAGACAGTATGCATCGACCCGCGATACCCGGTAAAATGCAAAAGCGATGACGCAACTGCGACATTGTCCTCGTTTTCAAGAACACCAACCGGGTTACCCATGCTTCCACGCTGAAGCGCCAGCAGAATATTATCGAGAACGCTCAGCGACTCGAATAGTTTCGTGGTCTGGTATGTCCGCGCAACACCGGACCGTGAAACCCTCGTCGGCGTTTGCCCGGCAAGCTCCACGTCACCAAGGCGAATAGAGCCCGTACTCGGTTTATAGAAGGCCCCGACCATGTTGAGCACGGTCGTCTTGCCGGCACCGTTCGGGCCAATAATGCTTGTGACCTGGCCGGACTCTGCGTCGAAACTGATTTCTGCGGCGGCGTCGACCCCGCCAAACGAAATGCCGATACCATCCGCGACCAGGGTCCGCTTTTCCTTATTGTGTCGTATAAACTTCTCTGCATTGCCTTCGGACGGCGCGACAGCCTTTGGTTCTCGGCCACGACTGAGCAGATTTGCCAACCCGCCGACAATACCTGAAGGGGCTGCCCACAGCACGATTATCAATGTCGTGCCGAAAAACAACAGCCGGTACTCGGCAAGGTCAGCCAGAAGTTCCGGCAACATGATCGTAATGATTGCACCGACCAAGGGGCCAAGAGTCCAGCCAGCACCGCCAACGACCACGGCGAAGAGAAACAGGATCGATTGCGAAAAATGGAAAGAGCTCGGGGCAATGAACATTATCAGCGGCGCCAGGATGGCCCCGGCCAGACCGGTCAAAGCCGCAGAAATGGCGAACGCCATTGTTTTGACGTGAACCGGGGAAAGCCCGGTCGAGCGCGCGGCGGTCTCGCTGTCACGCACCGCAATCATGGCGCGCCCCCAACCGCTGTAAAGCAGTCGCTGAAACAAAAGCATCGCAGCACCGGCCAGTACGACGGCAAACATTCCGATTTCAATCTCGCCAAAAGAGAAATCACCGATATGGGGCCCGGAATACCCCATCAGGCCATTCTGGCCGCCTGTCAGGTCACGAGCCTCGACAAGACTGTGTTCGACGATGAAACCGAAGGCTATGGTAAGCATTGCCAGATATGGCCCGGTGACCCGCATCGCTGGCAGGGCCAGCAGGCCCCCGATCACACCAGTGAGGACACCAGCGGCCAGAAAAGCGATCCAGTAGTCTACCCCGGACAACGTAAGGATGGCGACACAGTAGGCCCCGAGCGCATAGAACCCGACATGGCCCAGAGAAACCTGTCCCGTAAGACCTACCAGCACATTCAGGCCGACGCAGGCAATGGTTGTAATACCCACAAGTGCGGCGACAAATGCGAAATAGCCGCCAACAATCCATATGAAGGCGCAACCCATAATCGTGATTGCGACAATGGCCAGAGACAGTAGCCGTTGCGATGAAAATCCGATCTGCATTATCCAACCCTCAAACTTTGTTGACTGCAGCACGGCCGAGCAGGCCGTTGGGCATCAGTGTCAGGGCCACGATGATGGACGAAAACACGACGATCTGAGTATAGGTGGACCCCAGATAGGTCGTCACCAATGCTTCGATCACGCCATAGATCAATCCAGCGATCACTACACCGGGTGCCGAGGTAATTCCGCCAAGAATTGCAACTGCGAAAGCCTTGAGGCCGAACAGCGTTCCCATGTCGGAATGGACCGAAAACAGTGGCGCAATCAAAAGCCCGGCGATGCCGGCCAAAACCGCGGCAATCGCGAAGGAGGCTGCGACAACCGTGCGGGCATTGATTCCCATAAGCTGTGCAGAGTCGCGGTTCTGGACGACAGCCAGCAGCGACTTGCCGATATGGGTCCTGCGAAAGACAACCTGCAGGGCGATTGCGATTGCTATTCCGATGACAGGAATGATGAGTTGAAGAGGATAGACCCCGGCCCCCAGAATCTGAACCGGTTCGGACGCCAGCGGTGATGGCAGACTGCGGGGCTCTTTGCCGTAGGTGAACAGAACGATATTGTCGATCACTATGCCGCCGGCGACAGTGGCCACCAGCCAGGAATCCGAACCTCGTTGGACGAAGGGTCGCACCAATGTGCGTTCGACGACAAGACCAAGCAGCGCGCAGCCCGCCAGCGCCACAGGCACCGCCATCCAGATAGGCCACCCGAGCGTTACCATGAAGGTGTAACCCAACACAGCGCCCACCATCACCACGCTTCCTTGCGCAAAATTGACGGTGTTCGAGGCCGAGTATGTCACGTGGAAACCCAAAGCGATCAGCCCATACATCGCGCCAAGACCAAGGCCTGAAAACAGTGCAGAAGTCAGAAGCATAACAGATCCTCAAGTAGCGTTTGCAGTTTGGAGTAACGCCCTCAGGTGTTTGGGCGGATGCGAGGATTGACCGGAGAAAACCCACGCCGCCATGACGGTGGCGTGGCTGATTGGGCGCTTCCCGCTATTAGTCTCCTAGCGGCAATATCTTGCCATCGACAAAATTGACAAAGATATAGTCTTCCGGATTGATCGCGTCATGATTGTCGGCCGAGAACGGCTTCTTATAGGTTTTAATCAATCCCTCGTAGACATCGATGTTTTGCAGGGCGTCACGTACCGCCGGTCCGTCCGTCGTTCCAGCCTGCTTGATTGCCTGCGCAAGCAAGTGCATTGAGTCATAGGCATTGGCAACACCCGTGGATGGCGTAACATCCGCGATACTCTTGATGTCCGAGTACTTGGCTTTCAGCTTCGCCAGAAGGTCGATGGCTTTTTCGGACTGATTGTCCGTGAAGATGAAGGTCTGGATGAAGTGTACGCGCTCGCCGCTGGGACCCGCCAACTCCGTGAAACGGCCGCCAGAGGGGCCCCAATGTGAAACGATCGGTACATCCCAGCCCATGCGGTCAAGTGATTTGACGACCTGCGCCGATGGAGCCACATTGGCCACCATGAAGAGCACGTCTGCGCCAGCCTCTCTCAACCGGGTAAGTTGCGGGACCACATCTACGTCATTTGACTCGAACTTCTCGACACCGACCGCGGACATTGACTTGGCTTTCAGCGCATCGTTCAGGCCATGTTCATTCGACTCTCCCCAGGGATTGTTGATGAGGATCATGCCGGGTTTCTTCATACCGTGCTTTTTCAAGGCGTAATCGACCAGCGCCACGCCCACATAGGCGTCCATTGCGGAGACGCGGAATGCGTAGTTCTCTTTTGCACCGTTGCGGGTGATAGGCGTGCCAGCTGCCCAGGGATCGATAAAGGGGACCTTCGCACTGTTGATATATGGCACGATGGCGAGCGCCACGGGTGTGTCGAGACCGCCTATCAGTGCCGCAACGCCCTGACGTTGAATCAGTTCACGAGCAGCCAAAAGCCCTTTGCTGGGGTTGCTCTCATCATCGCGTGACACCAACTCGACTTGCTGGCCAAGAAGACCACCTGCCTCATTGATCTCATCGATCGCGATCGTAAGCCCCCGTGTGATCGCCTCACCTGACTTCGCGGACTGACCGGAAAGTGCGGCGACGAGTCCGATCTTGATTGATTCTTGCGAGTACGCAGTTGGTGAACCGATGGCCAAAACAGCCAGGCCTGAGGCGATGCCAGCGGCCAGCAATGTCCGCCGGGTTGTTGAAAAAAATCTCTTTATCATGATGTTTCCCTGTTCATCCTAGCTTATTCAGTTTTCCGGCTAACGTCGCTCTCGGCAAGCGCTAAAACGCAACCGTGGGCAGACCTAACCATCACTAAATTTCTGGCGCAGTTGGTTTGCACTCTTAATTTGAATACAATGATTGCATGCAATTTAGATACTGTCTATATCTATCTTTGTGTGTGCTGGGAGGTGGCCCGCTTGGGCGATGACATTCTTTCAGTAAGCATTTATGATCGCCCAATAAAATCGCATGGTCAGCCACTCGGCCCGGGGAAAATCAGGTCTGAAGGCGAAAGTGAAAGGACGGGACAAGACATGAAGGCTACTGCCGATAAAGAATTAGCCGAAACAAAATTGACCGGACTTTCAGATGAACAGGCGCGCCAGATTGTCCGCCGGTTTCTTGATGCATCAATGGTGCCGGATCCGGAAACTGCAATGACCTTCATGTCGCCCGGCGTGTCGATCACTTTCACCGGTGGCCGGCGCTGCAAGCATCCACGCGAGATCGCTGAGGTAAATGGGCGACGCTATAAGAAGGTGAAGAAGCAGATCGATAATTTCGACGTGGTCAGGGGCGCGGACGAAACGATCGTCTATTGCGTCGGAACGCTCTACGGCGAATGGCCGGATGGTCAGCCCTTCAAGGACAATCGCTACATCGATCGGTTCGTCATCCGGGGCGGTTTAATCGTTCAGATGGATGTATGGAACGATAGTGCGGAACGCTTGCTGGACCGAGAAGGTCTGGATATCTAAACAGCCACAATCCGGCTTCCGCAACGCCAATCCAGTCATCTTTCCGGATTTTTTGCGGCCAGAACTTCGTCAGCGTACGGTGCCAGAACATCCATCAGATTGGCCGAATTATGCAGATACGGCTGAATCAACGCGCGGTCAGCCACCAACGCCAAATGATCGGACATCAGTTTCAGGGCGGTGTCAGAATCACCTTCTTGCAGTGCATCGATGATGCTTGAATGCACGTTGATCGCACATTCGGATGAGTGAGGCCGCCCATGCAGCGCCAGGGTCAGACCACAGCGCAGGCAGAGTTCCCGCACATATTTGATCAGCACCGGACTTTCAGTCATTTCAGCAAGGAGAATGTGGAATTCTGTGGCAAGACGGATGGCAACTGCAGGGCTCTTGTCGCGTGCTGTGCTTTCCTTTTCCACATGGTTTCTTAGTATCCTGACTTGCTCAGGCGTAAGGCGACCGGCCAGACGAGCAGTGGCGGTTGCCTCGACCCCTACCCGAATGTCGAACAGATCACGCGCATCTTCCCAGCTGGGCTGCGCGACGGTTGCGCCTCGGTTACGTTCGAGATCGATGAGGCCCTCGGCCGCGAGTTGACCAAGTGCATGTCGCGCAATTGTCCGGCTTACCCCGAAGCACTCACCCAAAGCATCCTCCGGCAGTTTGGTGCCGGGCTTGAGCGCCTGCTCCAGGATGGCCCGGCGCAGCGCAACGCAGATTTCTCCAGCGCGACCTTGATCTGACTGTTTCGTGACTTCACCAGCCAACTAAACCAACTCCTGTGCATTGCGGACAAGAAATACCGCCCATTCAGAGGTAGTTGTATGCAATGTCTACATCCCGGACGCAAAAGAAAATTGCGCCTAATACCAGATCTCCGTAACAGCGGCCCATCGGGTGCGGTGCATTGCTTGCCCGATGCACCCCATCGCGCTGCGCACCGCGCCTGCCCGAATGAACCGCTATGATCCGATGAAATGAGTCGCTGTTACTGAGATCTGGTATAACCTCAAGTCGCTAACGCGAAGCTCACCGTGCCGGCCACTTTCCGCGCCGCCTGACCTGACCAAACAGATGAGCCACATACCCGCCTGATCCAGGCTGAAATCGGTCCCGAAACCCTGATGACGGATAGTATGTAGGAAACGTTCTATGAATCTGTCGCGCGGCTGGTGCCTGTATCAGATACTTCCGGCGAGTTTTTTGATGTAAGATAGCATATGATCACTTCAAGTGTGTGGGTTCGCCGTTGGGCCAACCATTCCGGATCGCACAGATCCTGATTGAAAAGAACCGATAGTGTGTGCCGGCTCATGATGTGTAGTTGGCACTGCGCGACAATGGAGACATAGAGCTGAATCGGGTCCACTCCATCGCGAAAAACTCCCTGCTGCTGGCCCTGTTCGAGCAAATCACGGATTGTCTCGATCAAAGGAACCATCATCGACTGGACGCTTGGCAGACGTTTGAGAAATTTTGCCTTCAACAGGTTCTCTGTACCAATCAGGGCCAGGAAGTCAGTTCGTCTGGAGAAGAAGTCGAACGTGAACAGGATCAGTTTGCGCATTCCGTCCACAGGGTCGGTTGCAGTCATGTCGAGCTGTTGCTCCCCTTTGCGAATATCCCCGTAAACAGATTCAAGAACGGCAAGATAAACCCCTTCCTTGTTGCCGAAGTAGTGATAAATCATCCGCATGTTTGTCTTGCTTTTGCGCGAGATCTTTTCGACGCGGGCACCATTGAATCCATGCAGGCAGAACTCTGATCGCGCCGCGTCCAGAATGGACTTTCGAGTTCCTTCCGGATCTCTTTTTCGCAGTGTCGGCGATTGCACGATTTTTCCCGCCAGTTCTTCATCCGGTTTTTTTTTGGGCATCCATAGTCTCCGTATTCGACCGATATTCATGTATGGACATTTCACAAATACAACACAAGCCGGACTTTTATCGTGAAGTAAGCGAAATTCTACAACTGAATTGCAAAGATGCTGCAGACCCAGATTGGCTATTCGGGAATGGTAACCGCTCATTACCCATGGCGGCACGGACTGGTGTGGACATCCATCGCGATGGTGGCAATGGCACGCGCAGTTACCGATCCCCAGCGTCAGAATCCATCATCCATTTGCACGAAAAGCCGGCCACGAACCAACAGTCAAACCGGGTCAGTCTGATGGAATGACCACCAGCGCTCATTCTGCCTCCTGAATTTTTGGTACGACACTATTTGACTTAATAAATTGCAAGTAATATGTTACTTACTTAATTCAGCCCTTGAAAGCTGCCGGCTAAAGAATTTCACTCGCGGCGCAGGGGTACAAGGTCTTCCAATCCAGATGGGTTGGACATATCGGTAATCGAGAAAACGTGTGGGAAATTCATCCTTGAATTGACCTGTATAAGTGAAGTGAGGAAAAGGAGAGTAGTCGATGAAGAATACTTTTAAACGTCGATTCGGTACGACCGCCCTGGCAATTGGCCTGGCAGGGTTGTTTGCAACGTCGGCGCTGGCGGAAGTGATGAAATTTCATCATGATTTACCGGAAGACAGCGCCCAACATGCCGCCGCCGAAAAGTTCAAGGAAGCGGTTGAATCGCGCACAAACGGAGAAGTCGAGGTCAAGCTGTTTCCAAGCAATGCGCTCGGCAATGATGTCGAGGCCACACAGCAAATGCAGTTGGGGGCAATTCAGGGGGGGATCATTCCAACCGCAAAATTGAGCAACTTCGCAAAATCGATGCAGTTGATCGACCTGCCGTTTATTTTCCCGTCGCCCAAGGTGGCCCATAAGGTCCTTGATGGGGAAGCAGGTAAAGCTTTGCTCGCAATCCTCGACAATGTCGGCCTTAAAGGCCTGACATTTTGGGAAAGCGGATTTAAGCAGTTTTCCTGCAATCATCCGGTGAAATCTCCAGCCGATTTCGAAGGCTATAAAGTTCGCGTGATGCAAAGCCCGATCATTATGGAGCAGTTCAAGGCGCTTGGCGCAAACCCCGTGCCCATAGCTTTCACGGAGACCTATAGCGCGTTGCAACAGAAAGTTGTCGATTGCCAGGAGAACCCGCTGGTATCGATTACCAAGATGAAATTCTATGAAGTGCAGTCAGATGTTGTGATCAGCAATCACGCTTATTTGGCTTACGCATTTGTGGTGAGTAAACGCTGGTTCGATACCCTGAGCGATGAGAACAGGAAAATCATCAGTGATGCCGCCGTTGAATTTACCGCTTTCGAGCGCGAAGACACCGCACTCCGCGAGGCTGGGTATCTGGAAACAATCAAGGCAAGCGGCACCAATATCAGCACGCTAACCCCGGAAGAACTAGTTAAATTCCAGGATGCCACCCGTTCTGTTCACGACCAGTTTGCAGATGATATTGGCCGTGAGTTGCTGGACACGTTCTACAAGGAAATCAAGAACGCCAATCAGTAACAGTCAGTGATGGATTGGGCTGTTGGCGGCTGTCGCCGCCGGCAGCCAATCATATTGTCTCCGAGTTCTGACTGAATAATTACTTCCTTTTGTATTGAACCATCAACTTGAAGTCGGCCTCTTATATGCACATCCTGCGAAAGCTCAATCAATACTCCAACTCTTTGGAAGAGATCCTGATCGGTGGATTGCTGGCGACAGCATCGGTGATCCTGTTTGCAAACGTTGTGGCGCGATACATCTTCAACTGGGGGGTTCCGTGGGCAGAGGAACTGGTTCGTTATGAGATCGTCTGGATGGTGTTTATTGGCGGCAGCGTGGCGGCCCGTAAGGGCATCCATATCGGAGTGGATATTCTAGCGACTTTTTCACCACCGCATATTAGGCCGTTCATTCTGTTCCTGATCAACGCGATTGCCCTGATCTTTTGCCTGTTTCTGGCCATCAAGGGTGCCGATCTGGTCCTACAAACAAAAATGTTCGGACAAGTGACTCCCGCCCTGCAGATTCCGATGTGGGTTGTGCAATTGGCTATACCCGTTGGCGGTGCCCTCATGGCCGTGCGTTTCTTGCAGCGCTTGATTGCAACGGGACGGGGCACTGACCGCGGCAATGACCCCTCTGTCGAAAACATAGGTTAGCAAATTGATATTTAGTTTCTTCATCATACTTGCGGTGTTTTTGATCATCGGCGTGCCAATATTTATCGCTCTTTCCGGCGCGGTCGTAGTGGCCAGTTTGTGGGAAGGTGGTGCGCCGCTTACATTTGTCATTGAGCGTTTGTTCGCCGGTCTGGATAAATTCTCACTGATGTCGATTCCATTTTTCATCCTGACCGGCAGCCTGATGAGTTTTGGTGGACTGTCGCAACGCATTGTCAATCTGGCAAATCTTTTGGTGGGACGACTCACCGGCGGCATGGGCATGACAGCAGTTTCGTCCAGCATGTTCTTTTCCGCAATCTCCGGGTCCAGTCCAGCCACGGTAGTCGCTGTCGGGTCACTGCTTTATCCGGCACTGAAGGAACAAGGCTACAACCGCTCGTTTTCAATCGGGGTAATTATCGCATCAGGTTCAATTGGAATTATAATACCGCCCAGTATTGTGATGATCGTCTATGCTGCTGTTACCGGCGTTTCGGTTGGCGCTCTGTTCATGGCAGGGCTGGGTGCCGGTATCCTGTATGGTCTTTGCTTTTTTCCGTATTGCTACTATCAGGCCAAACGAGACGGCGTTGAGCGCATGCCCGCACCGAAGGCGGGACAGATGTGGCAGGCATGGAAAGATGCCGCGTGGGGTTTGGGTATCCCGGTCGTGGTTCTTGGTGGAATTTACGGTGGAATTTTTACGCCAACAGAAGCTGCTGCAGTCGCTGTCATTTATGCATTTTGCGTTTCGGCATTTGTCTATCGCGAGAAGACAATGTCTGAATTGTTTGAGGTGATTGTCAGGGCTGCGTCGACCACTGCGCAGGTGATGATCATCCTGGCTGCCGCCTCGGTCCTTTCATGGTATCTGACCTCGAATGGCATTGCTGTACTGATCGCAGAGAAGGTTC
>JBDNEZ010000426.1:0-7298 GCA_041690095.1 Anderseniella sp. | reverse complement strand
GCCTGGACACGACTGCCACGCATGCCGACGCAAGCGCCAACCGGGTCAATCGAACTGTCCTTGGAGCGCACGGATATCTTTGCGCGTGAACCGGCATCGCGGGCCACTGCCACGACTTCAACTATACCGTCATAGATTTCCGGCACTTCCTGCTGGAACAGCTTGGCCATGAACTCAGGCCGTGAACGCGACAGGAATATCTGCGGACCACGCAGTTCGCGGCGCACATCGAAAATGTAGGCCCGCACCCGGTCACCATTGCGGAAAGCCTCGCGCGGCAAGCCTTCATCACGGCGTACAATGCCTTCGCCACGGCCCAAATCGACAATGATGTTGCCGTACTCGACACGCTTGACCACACCGGAAACGATCTCGCCAATGCGATCCTTGTACTCTTCAAACTGACGTTCGCGTTCCGCATCGCGCACTTTCTGCACAATGACCTGCTTGGCGTTCTGGGCAGCGATGCGGCCAAAATCAACCGGTGGCAGCGGCTCTGACAGGAAATCACCCATGCGGGCACCCGGATTACGATCCAGCGCTTCCTTCATGGTGATCTGGGTTGAATCGTTTTCAACTTCCTCGACCACTTCAAGCAGGCGATACAGTTTGGTTTCGCCGGTCTGCGGATCGATTTCTGCACGGATGTCATTTTCTGCACCATAGCGTGAGCGTGCAGCACGCTGGATTGCGTCCTCCATCGCATCGATCACGACAGCTTTGTCGATCGACTTTTCACGTGCAACCGCATCGGCGATTTGCAACAATTCCAGCCTGTTTGCACTTACGGCGACATCAGCCATTTTATTCACTCCGCTTTAATGTCGTTAGATTCAGCTTCATTCTCTGCGGTCCAGTCAGCACCATCGCTGACTTCGCCTGCCTTGGCCCGCACGCCGGCGGCCTTCAGCAACTCATCGGTCATCACAAGACGGGCATCACCAATTGCATTGACGTCCAGCCCGATCAGAATATCTTCACTGCCCTTTTCCGGCGCAGGTATGAACAGGCGGACTTCGCCCTCATCAAAACCTTCCAGTTTACCGCGAAACCGTTTCCGGCCTGCCAGCGGTGTAACCAGCTCAATTTTCGCTTCAAAGCCCGCCCAGCGCTCAAAATCCTCTGGGCGCACCAATGGCCGATCCACGCCAGGTGAGGACACTTCGAGACTGTATCTGCTGGATATGGGATCATTTACATCCAGTAATGGCGATATGGTACGTGAAATATCCTGACAACCACCAACCGTCATGGTGCCATCCGGACGCTCAGCCATAATCTGAAGCGTGTTACCGGTCAGGCGCACCCGCACCAACCGGAAACCCAGCTCCTCAATGGCAGGTTCAACCAGCCGGGCCACCTTGGCGGCCACACCGGTCTCCATCTGCATTCTTTTGGCGATGTCGGCCGCCATCAGAAATCTCCTTGTTCAGGCAACAAAAAAAGCGGGCCCCGCAGGACCCACCCTCATGAACCGTGGTTTCCAGTACTCTTTGAAAACCTATGAGAATGAACTTGATGAGGTCTATATACGCTGAGAATGCGCGGACTTCAAGCAAAACGCTTACACTCGAAGAAATCGCAGATATGCAGAGCTGCGGCCCTCGCGAACAGCCTTTGCCTCGTACCTGGTCTGAGGCCAGTCCGACGGGCGCTCACGCCAGTCCCCGGGGTTGTCCGACAACAGCCTGAAACCTCCGTGTTCGGACACTTGCCGCAAGCTCCACCTGATATAATGATCAATATCGCTGGCCACCCGAAACTCCGCACCGGGGCGCAGGATACGATGCAGCCGGGCAAGATTCGTCTGATTTACGAAGCGGCGCTTGTGATGACGTAATTTGGGCCAGGGATCCGGAAACAGCAGGAAAGCCCGCGATATTGTCTGATCGCCAAGCTGATCGAGGCGCGGACGTATGTCGTCGTCAACAATACGGACGTTGGAAAGGTTGCCGGTTTCCAGCAGGCTAAGCAGTTTGGCAACACCGTTTATGAATGGTTCGCCACCAATGAAACCGACATGTGGATTCGCGGCAGCTTGCCATGCCAGATGCTCACCACCGCCGAAACCAACTTCCAGCCAGACCTCGGATACGGGTGTTTCGAACAGTGCGCGCGGATCCTGCAGAAGCTCGGGCCGGTCCGCTATGCGCAGTTGCGGCAACAGTTTTTCCACCAGGCGAACATGATTTTCGCGCAAGGTCTGACCTGCGCGGCGCCCGAAAAACTTCTCTGTGAACCGGGGGCCGTCTGGCGGTTGCGGCATGATTACAAAGCCCTGATCGATGTGACTGGATTCGATCTTATATCAAAGGAAGTGATTATTGAGCCCCTGGTATCAACTCGAGTAAAATTCGACCCGCGTCCAAGGTCCCCGATACTGATCGCTATCGGGAACCGCCCGTGTTGCTTCAGATCAGGATGGATATTGCACTAAGAAGCGCCTTTCACGGCTGCCTTGAGCGCTGAGGTCAGGTCGGTCTTTTCCCAGGAAAACGATCCGTCACGGCCCGGCTTGCGGCCGAAGTGACCATAGGCAGCAGTGCGCGCATATATCGGCTTGTTCAGGTCAAGATGACGGCGAATGCCGCTGGGAGACAAATCCATGCAGCTGCGCAGTGCCTGTTCCAGAATACTTTCATGCACTTTGCCGGTACCATGAGTGTCCACATAAACCGACAAGGGCTGGGCCACACCAATGGCATAGGAAAGCTGGATTGTGCAGCGATCGGCGAGTTTTGCAGCCACAACATTCTTGGCCAGATAGCGCGCGGCATAAGCAGCGGACCGGTCAACCTTGGTGGTATCCTTGCCGGAGAATGCGCCGCCGCCATGCGGTGCAGCCCCACCGTAGGTGTCGACTATGATCTTGCGGCCGGTGAGACCGGCATCACCGTCGGGACCGCCGATAACGAACTTGCCGGTGGGATTGATGTACCAGTTGCAATCAGATGCAATCGGCAAATCGCCCAATGCCTCGCGTACATAGGGCTCAATCACCGAGCGCACTTTCACAGAGTCCCAGCTTTCATCAAGATGCTGAGTGGATACAACAATGGATGTGGCTTCCGATGGTTTGCCATCGACATACCGAATGGTAATCTGGCTTTTGGCATCCGGGCCCAGCCTGCCGGCATCACCTTCACCCTTGTGACGGGCCTGGGCCATCAGTTCCAGAATCTTGTGGGCATAATAGATTGGTGCCGGCATGAGATCCGGCGTTTCACGACAGGCATAACCGAACATGATGCCCTGATCCCCTGCGCCTTCCTCGCCCTGGCGATCGGCAGCATTGTCCACGCCCTGGGCAATGTCTGCTGACTGGGCATGCAGCAAGACGTCGATCTTTGCTGTTTTCCAGTGAAAACCTTCCTGCTCATACCCGATGGCACGGATGGCACGGCGCGCCGCTGAACGGAACCGGCCCGGTGCAACAACCGGATTGCCGGCAACATCGTGAAGCAGGTTGCCGGCCTTGTCTTTCTTGATCAGCGTATCGGGAACACGAACCTCACCGGCAATCACCACGCGATTGGTTGTCGTCAGCGTTTCGCAGGCAACACGCACGGTCCACGGGTCAGTACCTGTCTTGCGGGCTTCCTTGTAGACAAGATCAACAATCTCGTCGGAGATGCGATCACATACCTTGTCGGGATGACCTTCGGAAACAGATTCACTGGTGAAGAGATAGTTCTGACGTGCCATGGCTTGCAAACTCCGCGAAAGATACAGGATGATCGCCATATGCAGATTTCTTTATATGCAATGGCAGCCGAGTGGCCGCCCTTTTGTCAGGCTGCACGCATCACGTCAAGCCAACTTTGTTCAACGCAAACAATTAATACCAGATCTCAATAACCATGCCGCCGCAAATCTCTCAGGGCTGGTCCGACTGAACATCCCCGATACGCGATATTGACTTCACCAGCTCTAGGATACTGCGCCGCACTGCCGGGCTGCTGATTGCGGAAAATGTCCGCACAAGCTGGGCACCATCCGGGCTGGACAGGAAGTCGATCATCTCGAATGAACCGGCCGGCTTGACAGTCCCGACCATATTCGCGGCTTCGGCGCCCGGCATATCGTCAAAGAAAAACTGCACCGGGATTTCGAGAATGCGTGACAGGTCATACAACCGGCTGGCGCTGATACGATTGGAGCCTTTTTCATATTTCTGTATCTGCTGAAACGTCAGGTCGAGACTGTCGCCAAGCTTGTCCTGACTCATTCCAACCAGCATTCTGCGCATCCGCAGCCTGCTGCCAACATGCACATCAACTGGATTTGAGGGTTTTTTTGTCATCAGATACCGATTCCCACGTGCTGGCGGCCAGATCAGGATGATGAAGTTATTCGAAGGAAATAGATGGAATTAAATTTCGTTGATCCACATCTACCGCCGACCCCCCGAGGCTTCTGGTACACAGGGCCGCTTTATCCGTCTACAAATTAAACAGCTGACAGCGATCAGGATCAACAGACCAAGAAAGCCAAAGTCTCCGATAGTGGCATAAGGCGTCACAGCCATGACAGCCGGCAGCGCCATATCCAGATGGCCCATTGTGCCCATCGCCAGCATTGCCCTGATACGACCGGCAGAATCAATCAATGCAGAAATCCCGGTGTTTGCAGCACGTATCATGGGCACGCCCTGCTCGATCGCGCGAAACCGTGCGTGATCCAGATGCTGATGCGGTCCGCCCGACGTACCAAACCACGCGTCATTGGTCACATTGACCAGCATTTCCGGGCGTGAAGCATAAGGAAGAGATCTCGGAAACACCGCCTCGTAACATATGAAACCTGCAAAGGCCGGGAACCCGTCAAGCCGGATAATCCGGTCTTCCCTGCCGGCCGAAAATCCTGGGGGAAGGTTCACAATCTGCCGCAATCCGAGCGGTTCCAGCAGCCATTGAAACGGCAGAAACTCTCCAAACGGAACCAGCCGGACCTTGTCATGGCGGCCGGCTATCTGACTGTCGGGCCGGATTGCCAGCAATGAATTGAAGATCAATGTTTTACCGCTGCTGTCGACCTGGCGATACAGCCCACCGGTCAGAAGAGCTGAACCGGCCGGCGTGCTGCTCATTATCGCGGTGCGCAACGCGTCTTGTTCACCAATCAGGCGCGGCAATGCACTTTCTGGCCAGACAATGAGCGGCGGTTGCCCGGAAGGACTGTCAAACGCTGCCCCGGTCAGTTTCAGGTAGGTATCAATGATCTGGCCGGCATAGTCCGGGTTCCACTTGTCCTTCTGCGAAATGTTGGGCTGGACGATGCGAACCGGAACTGCATCAACGGCAGTGTCGGCGAGCAAGCCATCGTAGGTTGCAATACGATTGTTGCCCCACACGTGCAGACCCACCGCACCGGTTACGACGACTGCCATGAACACCAGGCGTCCCGGCAAGCCGTTTGCGGATTTACCCACCTGCCAGAACACCGCCGGGGCCGCTGCCGCCACAATGACCAGAACAGTCATCCCGTAGATACCGATGAGGCTGGCAGTCTGTGAAAATCCATCCAGGGAACCGGCACCATAACCCGGCAGATTCCATGGAAACCCGGTCAGCAGATGACCTCGCAGCCATTCTGCTGCGCCAACAAGTCCGGCCAGCAAAATAATACGCGGCCAACCGTCAATCCACACTACTGCAGCCATGCCGAATGCCAGGCCCCAGTACAGCGACAGATACGCCGGAAGACCGCCAACCGCGAACGGAATCAATGCTGCAAACTTGTCCGGCTCCAGCCAGAAAGCTTCCGATATCCACCACAAGGAGGGTACAAAATATCCAAACGCAAAACACCAGCCGATGGCAAATCCGGCACCAAACCGACGCCAGTTTCCTGTTCGCAGATGGACAGCGCCATCCAGCAGCCAGATCAGCATCGTGTAACTGGCAAACAATACCGGCCAGGCATCATATGGCGGCAACGAAAGACTTGCCAGCCCGCCAGCAAGCAAAGCCGCAAGTGAGCCGCACCACATCGACCGGGTGGTCAGGCGTGCGAGCAGCGCGGTCAGCTCTGCACCTGTGGCGGCGGTTCTTCCAGTGATTTTGCAGCGGGTTTGGGGTTGCCGGCAGGTTCGCGTGCCTTGCCCGGTTTGGTGTGAATGGCAATTCTGCGAACCCGGCGCGGATCAGCTGCAATGATCTCAAACTCGACCCCGGATGCATGTTTGATCAATTCACCGCGAACCGGCACCCGGCCAAGCATATGGAATATCAGGCCGCCAAGCGTATCGGCTTCTTCTTCTTCATCCGACGGCAACAACTTGATGCCCAGCATTTCTTCGGCGTCTTCAATTTCCAGGCGAGCCTCTGCCAGCCAGCTGGTATCGGAGGTACGGGTGATCAGTTCATCAATTTCATCATGCTCGTCGGCAATGTCGCCAACGATTTCCTCGACCAGGTCTTCAATGGTCGCCAGACCGTCCGTGCCGCCATACTCATCCACGACAACTGCCATGTGAACATGGGTGGACTGCATTTTCACCAGCAGGTCGGCGGCCGGCATCGACGGTGGCACGTACAGCAGTTCACGCATGATGCCGAGATCGCGCACCGGGGTCTTGAGATCACCGGCCGACAGGGACAATATCGGCACCGTCTTTTTTGCACCCGGCCTGGCCTGGCCGCGCTTGTCATTGGAATTCAGCCATTCCAGAAAATCCTTGATGTGGATCATGCCCAGCGGCTCGTCCAGCGTCTCGTGATATATGGGCAGACGGGAATGGCCTGCCTCAAGAAAGTAATCGAGCAACTCCGCCACGGAGCTTGATGCATCGATGGCAATAATCTCGGCGCGCGGAACCATCACATCGTCCAGACGCAATTCCGAAAACTCGATCAGGTTGAGCATCATCGACTTGGCGTCTGCGCGGAAAGCCGTGGTACCTTCTTCCTCGGCATGCCGGTCAAACACACCTTCCAGGCTTTCGCGCAAGGTTTCGTCCGACCTTGCGCCGCCGAGGGCCCGCTTGATCCGGGGCCACAGACCCGAATTGTCATTTCGTGAATTTTCAGAAGTTGGGCTGGTCCCGCTTGGGGACCTGGTAGATTGATCTTCGTCCATTTGACTGACCGGCTTTCACCGGCGTCCTCCGTCCTGTCTCAACATTGATTGTTATATGATTCACGCATAAGGGTCGGCAATGCCCAGCACGCGCAATATGTCTATCTCAAGACATTCCATCTGGTTCGCCCCGGTTTGGTTTATGTGATCATACCCCATTATGTGCAAGATACCATGCACAGCAAGGTGAACCGTATGATCGGCAAGTGTTTTGGCCT
>JBDNEZ010000425.1:0-5438 GCA_041690095.1 Anderseniella sp. | reverse complement strand
TGCAACGCACCCGATGGGCCGCTATGACCCACCCGAAGGGCCGGGCGCTTTTTCCCGCCAGCTACGTTGCGCGCCGCTTGTGGTACATGTACCACGGCACGACACGCGCCTTGCCGGCGGAAAAAATCGTTCCGGTGAAATGGCTCGCTGTTGCTGAGATCTGGTATAAGACCGTCAACCGGGCCGCTGCCATAGCAAAGGCCCGGGCACCGGCTTGGTTACCAATAGTTCAGTAGTATTCAAAACGCAATTCATGCATGGTGCACGAAGGTGACTGGCCTGGGTCGGGCTGGCATATGGTTGTTGCAACCAAATACCAGGATTCTGATCATTTCTGTGTGTTGGAGCAGGATTGTGGTTTTCATGTACCGCATAACGTTCTGATACATATGCAGGCAAATGAAAGCTTGCTTGATGATTTTGTGATGCCATTTGGGAGTTTGTCTTGCTCAATTCAATAATGTTCAGCCTTTCCGGAAACTATCGTTCTGCAGCCATGGCACTGTTTGGCCTTGTGCTGGCAGTGACGGCATCTGTGGTGCCGGCGCAGGCGCTCGAAATTGATGTCAGTGAATTTACGCTGGAAAACGGCATGAAGGTTATTGTCATCCCTGATCACCGTGCACCAGTGGTTACTCACATGGTCTGGTATCGTGTGGGATCGGCAGATGAGGAACTCGGCAAATCCGGCATCGCCCACTATCTCGAACACCTGCTGTTCAAGGGAACCAAGCGCCTGAAGCCGGGTGAGTTTTCGAAGATCATCCGTCTGAACGGTGGTGAAGACAATGCATTCACCAGCTATGATTTTACCGCCTATTACGAACGCATAGCGACCGATCGGCTCGAACTGGTCATGGATCTGGGTGCTGATCGAATGGCGAATGCCGTTTTCGACGACAAGGATATCAAGACCGAACTGGAAGTCGTCAAGGAAGAGCGCCGCTCACGCACCGACAACAATCCCGCTGCGCTGCTGCGCGAACAACTTTCTGCTGCTGCTTATACCGCACATACCTATGGCCGCCCGGTGATTGGATGGATGTCTGAGGTTGAAAAACTTGCTGCCACTGATGCCAGAGCATTCTATCGCAAGTACTACACACCGTCCAATGCCGCTCTGGTCGTGGCAGGTGACGTTGATCCATCCAAGGTAAGGGAACTGGCCGTCAAATATTACGGCAAACTGAAGAATACAGCCGCGACGCCGGTCCGCGCTCGAACGCAGGAGCCAACGCCGATTGCTGCCAAGCGGGTTGAAATGTCTGATCCGCGGGTTGCCAATCCGTCGATTGCACGTACATACCTCGTGCCTGGTATCAACCAGGCAGCTCCAGGCGTCTCTGAAGCGCTTGATGTATTGAGCCAGGTGCTTGGCGGCGGGTCGTCGTCCTATCTTTATACTGAACTGGTCACCCGCCAGAAAATTGCTTCGCAGGTGTCGGCGTATCACAATGGCGATACACTGGACGGTGGTGAACTGAGCATAGGCCTTGCGCCAGCGCCTGGAATTGGCGTCAAGGCGGCTGAAGAGGCGCTGGATGCGGCATTGCACAGGTTTTCTGAACAAGGCGTAGCGGAAGACCTGGTAGAGCGTGCCCGCAATCAGCTGGTTGCCAGCAATATTTACGCCATCGACAGTCAGTTTCGGCTGGCCTACATTTTTGGTGCCGCCTTTGCTATCGAACGGTCAGTTGAAGACACCAAGGGCTGGACAGACCGCATCAGACAGGTTACCGCCCAGCAGGTCAATGATGCAGCACGCGAATATCTCAGACTGAGGAATTCGGCTACCGGTGTCTTGGTACCTGCACCATCAAAGGCTGCCAGTGCCACTTCCAATTGAAACACTTTTCTCCAAGTCACGGGACGGGATGACAGGTATGAAATTTTTTAAACTGACCGTTCTGACATTGATAATCAGCTTGCTGCAGATTGTTCATGCGCAGGCATTCGAGATACGCGAAGTTGAATCGCCCGGTGGTTTGAAAGCCTGGCTGGTTTCCGACAAGACAATACCTCTGATTACCATGCGGTTTTCATTTCGCGGCGGCACCATCAACGACCCCGAGACGGCGCAGGGGCGTTCCTATTTCCTGTCCGGTATGCTGGACGAGGGGGCCGGTGACCTCAAGTCGGAAGAGTTTCAGCAGCGCATGTCGGAACTGGCGATGCGCATGTCGTTTGATGCCGACCGCGAGCACTTCGGCGGTTCCGTTCAGACGCTGAGTGAAAACCGGGACGCTGCCTTTGACCTGTTGCGGCTTGCGGTTACCCAACCCCGCTTCGACGCCGAACCCATGGACAAGGTGCGTGGCCAGATCCTGCTCGGGATCAAGGGTGATGAGGAAAACCCTGGTCGTATCGCCAGCACTGCCTTGTTGAAGACCATGCTTGGTGACCACCCTTATGCGCGTGTTCCCAAGGGTGACGCCGACAGCGTGTCGGCGATGACGCCGCAGGATTTGAAAGACGCATGGTCGGCTATTTTCGTGCGGGATCATTTGCAGGTTGCCGTGGTCGGTGATATCACTGCCGATGAACTCGGACCGTTACTGGACAAGCTGTTTGGCGCGTTGCCTGAAAAAGGCAAGCCGATTTCGGTACCTGACCTGAAGGCGCCGGAAAAAGGCTCCATCACCATTGTTGAGCGCAAGATACCGCAGTCGGTAATGTCATTTGCCATGCCTGGACTGGTGCGCAGCGACCCGGATTTCATCACCGCCTATGTGATGAATTTCGTCCTGGGAGATGGCGGATTTGGTTCGCGCCTGATGGAGGAGATTCGCGAGAAACGGGGGTTGACCTATGGCATCTACACGGGTCTTGCATCATGGGCCAACGGAGGATTGCTGATCGGCTCGGTGTCCACACAGAATTCCAAGGCAGGCGAGACGCTGGATGTGCTGCGTGCGGAACTCGTCAAGATGGCAACAAAGGGTCCGACGGCAGAAGAACTGGAACAGGCAAAGACCTATCTGACGGGTTCGTACGCGCTTCGTTTTGACAGCGGCAGCAAGATTGCCGGTCAACTGCTGGGCATTCAACAGGATAATCTGGGCATTGATTACGTGAAAAAACGCAATGAATTGATTAATGCCGTTACTATTGAAGATGCCAGGCGTGTTGCCAAACGGTTGATTGATCCGGACGCATTGACAATCTCCATTGTCGGGCGTCCTGAAGGGATTCCATTGAAAACCGGCGATGCACCGGGTTGATTTCAGACTGCACCAAGGCCGGACTGTGCTGAGTCCGGGGGCAGGCTTGTGAATTCTGTCTGGATCAGTCAGAATTCACATCGCTGTCGTTTTTCAATAGCTTAGAGTTCGCCTGAATGAGTGTTTCAAATGCCGTATTTTCCCACGATATCTCGGGCTGCATGGCAGTCCGCGTGGGTGATGCGGGCCTGAGTGATGGCGACCTGGCCCGTTATGTCGAACGCGCCGGCGCAGCGCGCGCGCGGCTGTGCGACTTGCATGAACAAAACGTGCTTCCCCTGACGCGTCAGCCGCAAAAAACCGATGATCTTGCTGCGTGTGAAACGGCGGCTGTGTTCCTGCGCGACGGGGCAACCGATATCGTATTCCTGGGAACCGGTGGCTCTTCGCTGGGCGCACAGGCCATCGTGCAACTGGCCGGCTATCGGGTGCCGGGTTGTGACAGCGATATTGGCGCAAGATTGCATTTTTTTGACAATTTGGACGCCTCGACACTGAACCAGGCATTTGCCGGTTTGCCGCTATCGACAACCCGGGTACTCGTCGTATCAAAGTCAGGCGGAACACCCGAAACCATGGTGCAGATACTCTGTCTGCTTGACGCACTTGAAAATGCCGGACTGGTGCCTGGCAATCACGTTGTCGCGCTGACCGAGCCTGGCGACCCGCAACGCAATCCCCTGTTGAAACTGGCCCATGCGCATCGCCTGATGTTGCTTGATCATGACCCACGTGTAGGCGGGCGTTTTTCAGCGCTGTCCAATGTGGGATTGCTGCCTGCACTGGTTGCAGGGCTTGACGGGCTGCCTATTCGCAAAGGTGCCGGTGAGGTCATGCAGGATTTGCTTGCCGGCAACAGCGCATCACCTGTTGTTGGTGCAGCTGTGTGTGTGGCGCTTCAGGAAACGCGCGGCATGAATGTCTCGGTCATGATGCCATATGCGGACCGCTTGCGGTTGTTTTCCGCCTGGTATGCGCAATTGTGGGCTGAAAGCCTTGGCAAGGACGGGCTCGGATCCCAACCGGTGGCAGCGGCAGGACCGGTTGACCAGCACAGTCAGATGCAACTTTTCCTTGACGGTCCGGCTGGCCGCCTGGTGAACCTCATTTTCCCGGCTACACAAGGACAGGGTCTCCGCCTGCCTGACGATCTTGCTGCTGATCCGATGCTTGGCTATCTGGCCGGACGCACCGTGGGTGACGTCACGGCCTGCCAGCAGGCTGCGGCTGTCGAGGTTCTGGTGCACCGTGGCAGGCCGGTCAGGGTATTTGCCGTGGACAGGGTTGATGAGCGTTCTCTGGGCGCGCTTATGATGCATTTCATGCTAGAAACCATTCTGGCAGGCTTCATGATGAATATTGATCCATTTGATCAACCCGCCGTCGAACAGGGAAAAATACTGACACGGGATTATCTCGCTGCCATGAAATCATGATCCGCAAGCTCTCGGAAAACACCATCAACCGTATCGCGGCCGGAGAGGTCATCGAGCGTCCCGCCAGCGTGGTCAAGGAACTTGTTGAGAACGCACTTGATGCCGGCAGTACAACCATCGAGGTGTCCTTGTCCGCTGGCGGCAGGTCAATGATACGTATTGCCGACAACGGCTTTGGTATGACCGCCCCGGAGCTGGATCTGGCCGTGGAGCGTCACGCGACCTCGAAGCTCGCAGACGACGACCTGGTCAACGTCCGGACACTGGGTTTTCGGGGTGAGGCACTGCCGTCCATTGCGGCTGTGTCGAGGTTGAAGATTTTGTCACGGCCGCGCGCCGGTGGGGAAGCCCATGAAATACGCATCGACGGCGGGCGCAAGCAGGCGGTTCGTCCTGCAGCGCATTCACGCGGCACGGTTATCGAGGTGACTGATTTGTTTTTCGCCGTGCCCGCACGGTTGAAATTTCTGAAATCCGAACGCGCGGAAACGGCTGAAGCAGCCGATGTTGTTCGCCGTCTTGCCATGGCGCATCCCAATGTGCGGTTCACCATGACCTCCGATGGGCGAACGCTTGTTGATCTTCGCGAAGGTGAACTCGAGGCCCGTATACACTCAGTGATGGGTCGCGAGTTTCAGGGCAATACCGTAGCCATTGATGCTGCGCGCGAAACCGTACGGTTGACCGGGCTGGTCAGTCTGCCAACCTATCATCGCGCACAGGCCAACCAGCAATATGTGCATGTCAATGGCAGGCCGGTGCGTGACAAGGTCATCGCCGG
>JBDNEZ010000424.1:0-2131 GCA_041690095.1 Anderseniella sp. | reverse complement strand
TGCTGTGTGCTGCAAACCTTGTGCTGGTCGGCGAAATGGTCCGGCTGGGGGTTGCAGCCGGCGTCAGGGCGGAAGATCTGCTTGAAGGCATCAATGCCGGTTCGGGCAGAAGTGGTGTCAGCGAAGTCAACTTCCCGCGCTGGATCCTGGACGAGTCATTTGATTCCGGGTTCACCATGGGGCTGATGCGCAAGGATGTGAACCTGGCGATCGATCTTGCCGCAGGTAAAGGCATGCAGCTGCCGGCATCGCAAGCGATTGCGGACATCTGGAACGACAGCCGGTCGGAGATAGCCGATGAGGCCGACTTCAATTGCATCACGAAGTACCGCAAATAAGACCGCAAATTCACGCGTAACGAATGAGACCAATTGCCATGCAAAGCCGCAGCGAGACGTTCAGACAATTCATGGCGGACAACGGACTGTCCGATCTGCCACAGAGCCTGATCAACGGGCGTTTGCGCGACGGTCAAGGTGACCCGATCACGCTGACTGATCCGTTTACGGGCACCGCGCTGACCCGGTTTGCAGATGCCGGCGAAGCTCTCGCCCATGACGCCTGCCTGGCTGCGCAGAGCGCCCAGAAGATATGGATGAGCGAGTTTTCTGCCGCCGGGCGCGGCTGCGTGATGCAGGACATCGCGCGCGCAATCGGACACGCCATAGAGCCGCTGGCGCGGCTGGAAGCCATCGTTGCCGGCAAACCGGTGCGCGACTGCCGGGTTGAAATGGCCAGGGTGCAGGAGATGTTTGCCTATTATGCCGGGTGGACGGACAAGATACATGGAGACGTCATCCCGGTGCCGTCAGGCCATCTGAACTATACCAGACGCGAGCCGCTGGGTGTGGTGTTCCAGATGACGCCGTGGAATGCGCCGGCCTTCACCGCGGGATGGCAGATTGCGCCGGCGATCGCGACCGGCAACGGCGTGGTGATAAAGCCCAGCGAGTTCACCCCGGTCACCACGGTTGCACTGGCAATGCTGGCTGAAAAGGCCGGATTGCCGGCCGGCCTCATTAATGTGCTGTGCGGACTGGGCCAGACTGCCGGTCAGGCAGCCATTGCCCATGAGGCGGTGCGCAAGGTCATATTCGTCGGCTCGCCGATGATCGGGCGTCTGGTGGCAATCGCTGCCGCGCAGGCGCTGAAACCGGTGGTTCTGGAACTGGGCGGCAAGTCCGCCAACATCGTATTCGATGATGCCAGTCTCAGCCATGCCTGCCTGGGGGCGCAGGCGGCGATTTTTTCCGGCGCGGGCCAGAGTTGCGTTGCCGGTTCGAGGCTGCTGGTACAACAAGGTGTGCATGACGAGATGTTAGACCTGCTGCAGGCCGGCATGAACCGGATCACACTTGGCGATCCGCTGGATGAAGCCACGGAAATCGGCCCCCTGGGCAATCAGCGACAGTTCGAGCATGTCTCGTCCATGATCGAAAAAGCAAAGGCAGACGGTGCGAAAATCTCCAGCCGCGAAGCCGTTCCGGACAATGGGTTTTTTGTGCCGCCAACCGTGCTGAGCGGGCTGTCGAACAGCGCACGTTCGGCGCAGGAAGAGGTTTTTGGCCCGGTCGTTTCGCTTATTCCTTTCGAGGGTGAGGACCAGGCAATTGCCATGGCCAACGATACACGTTTCGGCCTGGCCGGGGCGGTATGGACCAGTGACGTGGGCCGGGCTCACCGCGTCGCAGACCAGGTGCGCGCCGGCACATTCTGGATCAACAGCTACAAGGCCATCCATGTATCCTCGCCATTTGGCGGATCGCTTAATTCCGGCTTCGGCCGGTCCAGCGGCACCGATGCGCTGATGGAATATACTGCTGCCAAAAGCATCTGGGTGGACACGGCTGCAACGCCGCGAATAGCCTTCGGCTATGTCTCATAGGCTCATCATATCAGGACGACCTGTTCAGCAAGTGCAGATCGCAGCGAAACCTGCGCCGAAAACGGTCCAACGAGTGGCAGTAGCTCGAGTTGATTGAGGTCAAGGGCAGCCAAGGATTGATCATGTATATGTTTCACAGTAGCCCGTAAGATTACCCACAGGAGGATTAGACATGAACTCCACCAAAAGCTGGCTGCTGGAGCAGTTTCCGAATTACGAGCGGCACATCCACCGTCTGTGGGGAGT
>JBDNEZ010000423.1:0-8735 GCA_041690095.1 Anderseniella sp. | reverse complement strand
GACCCATGTTTCTACTACTGGAGCGGTTCTTGCTTTCATTGCTGCAATGTCTTCCAGTTTGCTGATCTCGACACCTTTGCCTTCAAGGAACTTGACGGTGTCTGCTTCCTGGGACGCAGCGAGCGCGTATGCTTCGGCTGTAGCTTCCTTACCTGCAGCCACGATTACAGCCTTTGTCTCATCGTCAAATGAATTCCAGGTGGCACCTGAGAATATTATTACACCAGGCCAGAAGTAATGCCCGGTAAGCGTAACTTTCTTGGCTGACTCGTAAAGGCTCTCAGACTGAATCGAAGACAGGTTGATTTCCACCGCATCAATGGTACCGGTCTCCAGGGCAGAATAGACTTCGCCGTAGGCCATGCCGATCGGGTTTACACCAACAGCTTCCCATGTTGCCTTGTGTAGCGGAATCGGAACAATGCGGGTCTTTTTACCGGTGAAGTCTGCAACCGTTTTGACGCCGTCGCCCCTTGACAGGAAGTGACGTTGGCCAGCCTCGATAAAGCCGACACCTTTCATTGACTTTTCGTCGAGGGTGGCGAGCAATTCATCTCCTAGATCGGATCCCAGCACCTCAGCCACCTTTTCATACGATGGCGATACAAATGGCAGTTGAAGCGCATCAAAGGATGCCAGACCTACAACAAGAGGCAGGGTCGGCGCAGAAACCAACGCACCTTCAATTGTGCCGATCTGCAAACCTTCCAGCAACGCCTTATCATCACCGAGCTGTCGGTCGCCAAGAACTTCTATCTTGATCTTGCCTTCGGTTTTATCGGCGACCTTTCCAGCAAAAATTTCCATACCTTGCTGGAAAATATGCTTTGACGAAGCCGCATGTCCAAACTTTATGACTCGTTCCTGGGCCGTGGTCGAAAGTGTCGAGGCAGCCAAAGCGATGGTCGCAATCAGCAGAGATAAGCGCATGTCGTATCCTCCCATATTGTTTTGTATATTGAAACTCAGTTTTATATGTTGATACAATTGATAATGGCTTGTCAATATTAATTGTCAACCCGGCGTCGTCGTATCCACCTCAAGTCGGGGTTTTACTACGGTAATCCTGCCATTTTTAGGGGGCACAGTTCCCGGGCGTCACGCGGCCTGCTTGAGTTTCATGACGGAGGTGATCACACTCTGAAGCGGTCCGAAATCCGCAAGGATCACGACCACGCAACTGACGATCCATCCTCCGCCAGTGATCGGCGGGTTAAGGCCGATCACTGGCTCTATCTTTGCAGATGAGCCGGGAAAATCATAAGACAAGCAACATGGGTTCAATTGAACCCATAAAGTTGCTCTAAAGCAGGATGATGCTCAAGTCGCATCGAAATCCAGTACCAGCTTTTCCGTCTGCGGGCGCGCCTGGCAGGCGAGGATGAAGCCGGCTTCGATTTCCCACGGTTGCAGTGACCAGTTTTCGTCCATGGTGGCAGAGCCCTTGACCACCTTGCAGCGGCAGGTGCAGCACATGCCGCCGGCGCAGGAATAGGGGATTTCGACCCCGGCAGCCCTGGCCGCGCCCAGCACGGTCTGGGCCGATGGATCAACCCGCAGTTTGCGGCGCGCGCCATCCAGAATGATCTCGACTTCCGAGCCGGTCAGATTGGATTTTGCGGGCGCATGTTCGCCGCCCGGCTTGCCATACGGCGTCGGCGTGAATATCTCGAACCTGATCTTGTTGAACGCAACGCCCATGTCGGTCAGCGTCGAGCGCAATGTCTTGATCATCGGGGCCGGCCCGCACAGATAGACCGCGTCGTATCGCGCCGGATCGATCAGTCCGCGCCGCTGCATGTCATTGAGCTTGTTTGCATCGATCCTGCCGGACAGGATATCGGCATCCTGGCCTTCTTCGGAAATCACATGCAGCAGCGAAAACCGCGTCAGATAAGTGTCCTTCAGGGCATCGAGGTCATCGCGGAACATCACGCTGTCGAAATTGCGGTTGGCGTAGACCAGCGTGACCGAGCTGTCAGGCTCGTCGCTCAGCACTGTTTTGACGATCGACAGCACCGGCGTGATGCCGGAGCCTGCTGCGACCAGCAGATAGTCATGCCTGCCACCGGTCTCGGCAACAAAGCGGCCTTTCGGGGGCATGACTTCAATCCTGTCGCCGGTCTTCAGGCCTTGCGCAAAGCTGGAAAACACACCGCCTTCAAGATGCTTGACGCCAATTTCAAGGCCATCGCCAGGCGTGCAGCAGATGGAATAGGAGCGGCGCACGTCCTCGCCGCCCAGACTGGCGCGCACGGTGAGATACTGGCCGGGCTTGAAGGCAAATTCGGATTTCAGTGCGTCCGGCAATTCGAGGCGGATGGCGCTGGCCTTGTCGGTTTGCGGACGCACGCCGCAGACGGTCAGCTGGTGAAATTGATCCTGGGCCATTGCGAGATCCTCAGATGCACTTGAAATAATCAAACGGTTCCGCACATGCCTTGCAGGTATAATGCGCCTTGCAGGCCGTGGAGCCGAATTCGGAGACTTTCTGCGTGTCGGAACTGCCACAGCGCGGGCAGGTGATGGCGATTTCGCCAAACAGCGCCAGCTTCGACGTGCTGCCCTTTACCGGCGGGGCAATGCCATAGGCGCGCAGGTTCTCCAGCCCTTCAAGCGTGATCCAGTCGGTTGTCCAGGCAGGCGACATGACGCGTTCGATACGCGCCTCAAAGCCGGCATCCAGCAGGGCGGCCTGAATGGCCAGTTCGATGGCCAGCACGGCTGGACAGCCCGAATAGGTCGGTGTGACATGGGCCACGGCGACACCGTCTTCGATGGTGACATCGCGCAGTATGCCAAGCTCGGCCACGGTGACACACGGCACTTCCGGGTCCGGTACGGCAGCTGCCGCCGCCCACGCACGCGCAACATCGCCATTTCCGGTTTTGGTGGCTGGGCTGGCCATGAGCGCTACCATTGCAGGTTGGGGTAGGTGCGCTGCATGTACTGCAGCTCTGCCAGAATATGCCCCATTTCCTCGCCGTGCTCGCCGATGCGACCGCCGGTCTGTGAGTGAGCCACGTCCGGAATCTCGAGCAGACCTTGGCCAAACACGTCCGTGATGGTCGCGGACCATGCCGGGCGCAGTGTTTCGACGTCCGGCAGCACACCGTCTTGTGCACATGCGGTCATGGCCGGTGAGCCCTGAAACAGTTCGTCAGTATAATGATGCAGCGCGTCAATTGCGGCCTGCATTCGAATGGCACTTTCTTCGGTTCCGTCGCCAAGCCGAACCACCCATTCGCCGGCATGACGCACATGGTAGGCCATTTCCTTTTGTGCCTTGCCGGCAATGCCACGCAGGGTTTCGTCAGCCGAGTTGGCAGATAGCCATTGCCAGAACGGATGCATGAAGGCGGCAAAGTACAACTGGCGCACGATGGTATGGGCAAAGTCGCCATTGGGGCGTTCAACCAGCAGGCAGTTGCGGTACTGGCGCTCAAGCCGCAGGAATGCGAGATCGTCTTCACTGCGCCCGGCGCCCTCGATATCGGCTGCGTAGGCATAAAGCGCGCGCGACTGGCCCAACAGGTCGAGCGCCATATTGGCGAGCCCGAGGTCTTCTTCCAGCATCGGCGCATGGCCGCACCATTCGGAGACCCGGTGGCCGAGGATAAGGTGATCATCGGCCAATTGCAGCACGGCGTCAAACAGAGGCAGGTGCAGGACAGCGCTCCCGGTCATTACATGTGCCCCACTTCATCGGGAATGTCGTAGAATGTCGGGTGGCGGTAGACCTTGTCATCGGCAGGATCAAACATCTCCTTGCCCGACGAAGGATCGGATGCAGAGATCTGCGCTGACGGCACTACCCAGATGGAATTGCCTTCGCCGCGCCTGGTGTAGACATCGCGTGCAGACTGGATGGCAAGGCTGGCATCTGCGGCATGCAGCGAGCCGACATGCTTGTGGTGCAGGCCATTGCGCGGCCGGATGAACACTTCCCACAGCGGGGTCATTGAATCAGGCACAACGTTTCTCCATCCCCAGTTTGAGGCTGGTTTTCATCATTCAGCCGCCACCTTGCGCGCATTACGCTTTTCGGCATGTGCCAGGGCCGCCTCGCGCACCCAGGCACCATCGTCCCAGGCCTTCTTGCGCGCGGTTATGCGGTCGCGGTTCATGCGGCCGCCGCCCTTGACCACGCGCCAGAACTCGTCCCAGTCAATCGGTCCGTGATCATAACGCCCGCGTTCCTCGTTCCATTTCAGGTCAGGGTCCGGCATGGTGAGGCCGATGAACTTTGCCTGCGGCACCGTCGCGTCGATGAATTTCTGGCGCAGTTCGTCATTGGTGAAGCGCTTGATTTTCCATGCCATCGACTGGTCGCCGTGCTGGCTGTCTGCATCATGCGGGCCGAACATCATCAGGGACGGCCACCACCAGCGGTTCAGCGCATCCTGCGCCATGTCTTTCTGCGCCTTGGAGCCGTGGGCAAGCTGCATCATGATTTCATAGCCCTGGCGCTGGTGGAAGCTTTCTTCCTTGCACACCCGGATCATGGCGCGCGCATAGGGTCCGTACGAACACCGGCACAGCGGAATCTGGTTCATGATGGCGGCACCGTCAACCAGCCAGCCAATGGCACCGATATCGGCCCAGGTCGGCGTCGGATAGTTGAATATGGACGAATACTTCGCCTTGCCGGACAGCAGTTCCGCAGTCATCTGTTCGCGCGATACACCGAGGGTTTCAGCAGCTGAATAAAGATAAAGCCCGTGGCCGCCTTCGTCCTGCACCTTGGCAATCAGCGCGATCTTGCGCCGCAGCGTCGGGGCGCGGGTGATCCAGTTTCCTTCCGGCAGCATGCCGACAATCTCCGAATGCGCATGCTGGCCGATCTGGCGCACCAGCGTGCGGCGATAGCCTTCCGGCATCGGGTCATTGGGCTCGATTTTCTGTTCCGCGTCTATGCGCGCCTGAAACGCGTCGAGAAACTCCTGCGTTTCTTCTGTGCGGCTGTCAGCGCCGATCAACCCCTGGGAATACATGAGCGTCCTCCATGTTGAGTGATATGCGTAACAAGAAATGCTTCAAATTACAATATTTCGTAACATATTAAATCGTTGTTGCATGGCTCCCGGTCTTGTCTGGTCCGGCAAGCCATTGTCATTCAACCAGTTTTCACTGGTCTCCAGCAGATCATGATAAGTCTGCCTGACCAGTTTGCGGGCTTTATGGCCGATCCAGTCAGCCGGCAGCATAACATCCGGCAAGGCGGGATCGCGCAACACAATGCGCCGCCAGTCGTGAATCAGCAAGATGCGTGCTGCCATGGCATCGCCGGGTGCGAAGTTTTCAGGCGCGGCAAAGCCCTGCCAGTTATCGATGAAGGCACTATAGTGTGCCGCATGCTCATCAAGCTTCCACAATGACAATAACGGTGCCGGCAGGCCTCTGCCCTTGCCGGAGATTACCAGCAGGTCATCATGCAGGCCATATTGGTCGCCGCCGACCCGCAGCCATGCCTTGCCGCCCAGGGCAACAAAACCTTGTTCGCCGAGGCGGGTGGAAGTCTCGTGCGTTTCAATGGCCACGGTCCACTCGCCGTCCCAGTCGCGCGCACCGCCTGCATAGATGCGTCTGGTCGGTTCGTCAAACGCGGCCAGTCCCTGGTCCGTCAGCTTGTAGAAGCTCAACCGGCCTTCGCGCTCGCGTTCCACCCAGCCTTCACCGGCCAGTCGCGACAGGGCGGTCCGCACCGCGCCCGGTTCAATGTTCAACAGCCCCATGGCATCGCGCACGGTGCTCAGTGCAACCCGGCCGCCGCGCAATGCCACCGCGTCACCGAAGAAAGTGATGATCAGCGACCATACCCGCAACCGCCCATTGCCGTGCAGGCGAGCGACATGGCGATCAATCTGTTTGCCCGGTTTGCTCATTTCACCCCTGTTGTCCTGACCCCAGGTTTAATAGTGTGTGCAGCATCCAACTTTCAGGAACAAGACCATGAATGACCAGCCCTCCAGTCACCACAGCCATGAGACGGAAGAAGACGCCCGTAACCGGGACATCAGCATATGGGTAAACGGCGACATCGTGCATCGTGATGACGCAAAGGTCTCGGTCTATGATTCAGGTTTCATGCTGGGCGACGGCATGTGGGAGGGCATGCGGCTGTATGACGGCAAGTGGGCCTTTTTTGACGAGCACATGGATCGGTTGTTTGGCAGCTGCAAGGCGGTTGGCATCGATATCGGCATGGACCGGGCCGGTGTGCTGGACGCCCTGACGCAGACGGCTGCCGCCAATGACATGGTGACCGACGCCCATTGCCGCCTGATGGTGACCCGCGGCATCAAGGACAAGCCGTTTCAGCACCCGCGGCTGTCGCGGTCGGGGCCGACCATGGTGATCATCATCGAGCACTCGAAGCCGAATCAGGAAGTCCAGGCTCACGGCTTGGCGCTGGTGACCGTGCCGCAGGTGCGCGGCGGTCCGATGGCGCAGGATGCCAAGTACAATTCCCATTCCAAGCTCAACTGCGTGCTGGCCTGCCTGCAGGCAGAACGCATGGGCGCGGATGAAGCCCTGATGCTTGATCCGCATGGTTTTGTGAATACCACCAATGCCTGCAACTTCTTCATCGTCCGCAAGGGCGAGGTCTGGACGTCAACGGGGGACTACTGCATGAACGGCGTGACCCGCCAGAACATCATCAATCTTTGCCGCGACAATGATATTCCGGTTTTCGAACGCAATTACTCGCTGTTTGATACCTACTCTGCCGATGAGGCATTTCTGACCGGCACATTCGGTGCCCAAACCCCGGTTGCCTCGCTGGACGGCGTGAATATCGGCGACCATGACGGTGCCGGGCCGGTGACCAAGCATTTGCGCGACCTGTATGCCGAGCTTGTGCAACGAAATATAAGTTAAACGACTGTTTTCATTGAAAACCCCGGCGCGTACAACAGGCGCACCGCAGTAATGGGAGCGTCCATGACCCAGGTGCTGCGGTTGACGACAAACAGCGCGGCGCCTTGCGGACAATCTAGCAACTGCGCTTCGGCGTGTGTTGCGTTGCCGGCAGAGAAGGTGAATTCACCACGCGACAATGGCATGTTGTGCACCAGCCATTCGTTTGCGCTGAGCGTTGCCAGATCGGCGTCCAGTATTTCAGGCGCCACCGCCAGATTGATCCAGCGCTCTTCATAGGCAAACGGCGCCCCGTCGGCCCGGTGCAGGGTCCATAATCCCAACAGGCGTGCCGTGTCGCTCAGCCCGTATTGCTGCTGCAGCGCATCTGAGGCCGTCAGCTTTTTACGGTCCAGCAGGTCGAAACTGTAGGCATTGCCGCGCGACTCCACATCCTTGCGGATCACCGGGATTTCAACCGTTGCCTTGCGCACCGGATTGAGCGCCACCCGCGTGCCGGCCTTGCGTTTGCGGTCCAGCAGTCCGGTTTCCGCCAGCTCGCGCAGCGCGCGGCTGACGGTGGCACGGGCACAGCCGAATTCCTCTGCCAGTTCGACCTCTCCGGGGATCAGATCGCCGGGTTTCCACAGCCGGTCATTGATCCGGCGCATCACCTCCGATTTGATGCCTTGCCACGAATTTGTATCCAGATCAGTCACAATGAATTATTTAAATCACTGATTGTTTCAATATAGCGTTGTATTATACGTCCGCGCGACTTGTGGTTACCATCGTGCACGCAATGCCGCCCGGCCGACCACACGTCTGAAACCAGCCCGTCGCCAGCGGCGAAAATGAAACTGTCCAGCACGGCGTCGCCGGCCCGGCCGGCAAGATTGGGATTGCCGGCATCAAGTGCCACAAGGTCTGCCAGCCTGCCCGGGGCAATGGTTCCCGACCTGCGCCCGGCAGCCTGGGCACCGCCTCCGCAGGCACCGTCAAACAGCACCCGGCCGGTGGACTTTTCTGCTGTTGCCAGCATGGCGCGACCCTTGTCGCGCAGGCGCTGCGAGTATTCCAGGGTGCGCAGTTCTTCAGCCAGCGAAATGCGGACATTGGAATCCGAGCCGACGCCAAAGCGCCCGTTGGCATGGAGATAGCGCACACCATCGAAAATGCCATCGCCAAGGCTGGATTCGGTGATCGGGCAAAGCCCCGCAACCGCACCTGTTGCCGCCAGCCGCGTGGTCTCGTCGGGTGTCATCTGGGTGCAGTGGATCAGGCACCAGCGCTCATCCACCTTGTGGTTTGCCAACAGCCAGTCGACCGGGCGCTTGCCCCATGCGGCTTCAACCTCTTCAACCTCGGCCACCTGTTCGGCCAGATGCATATGCAGCGGGCTGTCGGTGGCCAGCCATTCGGCGAATTTCAGCCCGTCCCGGCTGACGGCACGCAAGGAATGCGGTGCTACACCGACAATGGTGTCGTCCGGCAGTGCGCTGGCTGCCCTGGCTGCTGCCTGCTGCAGCCGTGCGGATTTGTCGGGTGCATTGCCAAACCGTTTCTGGCCTGCACCCAGAGCACGTCCGTCACAGCCGCCATGTTCATACAACACTGGCAGCAGTGTCAGCCCGATGCCGGTATCTGCTGCCGCGGCGCAGATTCTGGCCGATAACTCGGCCAGATCGTCATACGGCGTGCCGTCAGGCTGGTGATGCAGGTAGTGGAATTCGGCCACGGCCGCATAACCGGCCTCAAGCATTTCCATCTGCACAAAAGCCGTTATCGCCTCGATGTGGTCGGGCGTGAGCTGGTCGAGAAACCGGTACCTCAGCTGCCGCCAGGTCCAGAAACTGTCTGCCGGGTCGCGCCCG
>JBDNEZ010000422.1:0-1943 GCA_041690095.1 Anderseniella sp. | reverse complement strand
GGCAAGCAAAACATGGGACTGGACGTATCAATCTGGGCGGCATTCCTGGCCGGACTGCTGAGTTTTCTAAGCCCGTGCGTACTGCCGCTGGTGCCGCCTTATCTGTGTTTCATCGCGGGCACTTCACTGGAGGAGCTGACAGGAGAAGCTGAAACCAACGTGGCCGTGCAGCGCAAGGCACTGGCCGCCTCGGTGTTGTTCGTACTCGGGTTCTCAACCGTGTTTATTGCGCTGGGTGCATCCGCCAGCCTGGTCGGCCAGTGGCTGAGGCAGGCGACCACTTGGGAAATCACCATCGGCAGCATGAACTTTCCGGTTCTGACGTCGGTTGCCGGTGTCATCATTATCATTATGGGGCTGCATTTTCTGGGCGCGTTTCGCATTGGCCTGCTGTCGCGTGAAGTGCGCTATCAGCAGGAAGCAAAACCGGTTGGACTGTTTGGAGCATATGCCATAGGTCTGGCCTTCGCGCTCGGATGGACACCATGCATCGGCCCGGTCCTGGCCGCCATCCTCACTGTGGCCGGTTCCGCCGACGGCGTCGCCACCGGTGCAGGGCTGCTGGCCGTCTATTCTGCCGGGCTGGGCGTACCATTTCTGCTGGCCGCAGTTGCCATGCCGCAATTCCTGGTTTTCATGAAAAAATTCCGCCGCCATCTCGACCTCGTCGAGAAAGCCATGGGCGGAATGCTGGTGGTCACCGGAGTGCTGTTTCTGACCGGTACATTTACCACGCTGTCCTACTGGATGATCGAAACTTTCCCAGGCCTTGCCAGCTTGGGCTAGAATTGTAACCATTCACCGCGGTTTGAATGGAGACTCTCATGAAAGTAACTGTTGACATTGATTGCAGCCCGGAAGAGGCGCGCACGTTTTTTGGCCTGCCTGATGTGCAGCCGATGCAGGCGGCCATGATGGCCAAACTGCAGTCCCAGATGGAAAGCCAGATGGACCAGCTCGACCCATCGGAAATCATGAAAACCTGGATGACGCCGGGGATGGAAGGGCTGGGCCAGCTTCAAAAAGCCATGTGGGCCGCCGCGACAAGCGGGGGGCCACCGAAGCCTGGCAAGGGTTAGAGGCGGGTCCAGTAAGAGCAGACTAACGAAGGGATGATTTGTGCCCTGCCTGGAGATTCGGTGCATGTTCTCACCTGCTACTCGGGAGTTGACGGATAAAGCCGCCGAAAGTCCAATGTCTGTTTCTCGGATCAAATGGGTCAATAGTCAGTTCTTTTGGTATAACGCCGTGGTGACCCACCAAGCGGTGGCGACAGTGGCAACCAACCATATCGCCACGATAGCAAGCGCGCCCGTGTGGCTTGCCGGACTGGACACGCGCTTGTCAGCTTCGGTCCTGAGTTCGGTCATCACATCCCCGGGCACGAGACGCACCGCAAGTAGAATCCCGAGCGGCACAAGGATCACGTCATCAAGGTAACCAAGAACCGGTATGAAATCCGGGATCAGGTCTATCGGGCTGAGGGCGTAGGCGGCCACGCAGGCTGCGATCACTTTCGCGAACCACGGCACCCGCGGATCGCGGGCCGCAAGGTAAAGCGCAACTACATCGCGTTTGATCGTGAAGGCCCAGTCCTTCAGCCGGTTCAGAATAGAATGGTCGCCCATTGATCATTCGCTGCCATGAGAGGTGTTTTCAAGCAATCTACGTGCTGCTTCTCGTCTGACGCTGAGGAACAAAACCGCAATGCAGCCGAGCAGCAGGAACAGTCCGCCCACAAGCGGCGGCAGTTCGGTCGCGTCGATCATCAGCGCTGCGACGGCGACCATTACCAGAATGGCCGCCGTCAGCCACACATCGGCAACAAACATGCTGAATAGCTCCGAAAGGACGTCCTTCAGGATGTTCATGGTGTCACCTCTTTGATCGGCTGCCGCACCATGCGTGCAGCCATGAGCCCCGCAACAAGGAAAACTGCCGCG
>JBDNEZ010000421.1:0-6311 GCA_041690095.1 Anderseniella sp. | reverse complement strand
GTTTCCGGGTTTGACACACCGGTTGTTTTACGATGTGACAGGACAACAGGAAAGAGGAACGCCCATGCCATTTCTGACACAAGACGACGATTGCCGGATATTTTATCGCACCGAGGGTCCAGGCGACGCTCCTGCCATTATTTTTTCCAACTCGTTGGGGTGCGACCACCTCATGTGGCAGGCACAGGCAGATGCCCTGAAACACCGCTTCCGGGTCATTCGATATGACCAGCGTGGCCACGGTGCATCCGATGCACCTGAGGGAACCTATCCGCTTGAGAGACTGGGCGACGATGTGGTTGGCATTGCCGATCATCTCGGGCTTGACAGGTTTCATTTCTGCGGCATTTCCATGGGCGGACTGACCGGACAATGGCTTGGTGTTCATCAAGGCAATCGGCTGATCACGCTGACGCTGGCGGACACGTCGCCACACTTCGGGCCGCCCGGGATGTGGGATCAGCGCATGGACATGATCCGTGACGGCGGCATGACAGCGATTTCCGACATGGTGCTGGGCCGGTTCTTTACCGAAAGCTTTCACGAAAGCGACCCCGGAACGGTCAGCGATTTCCGTAACGTCCTCGAGCAGACCAGCCCGCAAGGCTATCTGGGCTGCTCGGCAATGCTTAAAGAGATCGACACACGCAACGAACTGAAGGCCATCACCACACCGACACTGATCATTTCCGGCCGGCACGACCAGTCCACACCACCGGAACGTGGCGAGATGATAGCCGCAGAAATCAAGGGTGCTGTGCATGTGGTTCTGGATGCTGCACACATTTCCAATGTAGAACGTCCGGCTGATTTTACCCGCACTCTAGCTGGTTTTCTGGGTGCGGACAGCTTGCCGGGCGATGAGCGATTCATGTCCGGAATGAAACGCCGCAGGGCAGTACTCGGTGATGACTGGGTAGATCAATCGATTCGGAACCGGACCGAACTCAATGCCGAATTCCAGGACATGATTACACGCGGTGCCTGGGGCGACATCTGGACCCGTCCGGGGCTGGATGAAACCACACGCCGCATGCTGGTTCTGGCGATTTGCGCGTCCCTGTCACGCTGGGAGGAGTTTGACCTGCATCTGGGCGCAGCACTGCGCGCAGGCGTTTCGCAAGACACTATTCGCGAAGTGTTTATGCAGACAGCTGTCTATGCAGGTGTGCCGGCTGCCAATACTGCATTTGCACGAGCCGGAAAATTGTTGAAACCCCAGGGTCAGGACTGACCCTGGGCTATTTCCGCCCTGAATGATCGAGATACCAGACAGACTCAATATAAATCAAAATACTCGCGGTGCTCCCAATCGGTCACCTCCGACAGGAAGCGGGCAATCTCGGCGCGTTTGATATGAACGAGATAGTTCACAAACGTCTCGCCAAAGCGCTGCCTGAACAGTTTTGAATGCTCAAGCGCGGCGACGGCATCCATGAGATTTGTCGGCAGCATCGCGGCGTCGGTTTCGTAAGGCGTATCGCTTGGCGGGCCAGGGTCGCGTTCGTTGTCGATACCGTCCAGTCCGGCCCAGATTTGCGCGGCCAGATGGAGATACGGGTTGGCGGCAGCCTCTGCGGCCCGGTTTTCCACCCGGGTGGCAGGATCACCCTGCCCGCCAACGGCGCGCACCATGACGCCCTTGTTGTCCCTACCCCAGTTCGCCCTGTCCGGCGCGAGCTGGAATGATTTGTAACGCTTGTAGCCATTGATGGTGGGTGACGCGAACACGCTGGCCTCAACCGCATGAGACAGCAGGCCGGCAGTGTAGTGCAGCCCCAGTGCCGACAGAGGCTGGATTGTGGTTTCAGGCACAAACAGATTGTCGCCGGACTTTGCCGACACAACTGACTGATGCACGTGCCAGCCGGATGCAAACAGGTTTGCAATCTGTGGCCGGCACATGAAGGTCGCATGCAGACCCTGGCGCCGGCAGACCTGTTTCACCATGGAGCGAAACAGGCTCATGGCGTCGGCGGCCTGCACGGCACGCATGGGCGAAAAAGTGAACTCCACCTGGCTGGGGCCAAATTCACATTCAATGGACCGCACCGGCAGATCAAGCGCCACACACGCCTTGCGCAGCATCTCGGTTACAGGTTCCAGTTCGTCGGCACGCGTCTCCGTCAGATATTGAAATCCATGGCTCATCAGCGAGACGTCGGGCACGGCACCCGGTTGCCCGGCATCTTCAGGCCGCTTGTTCCAGTTGTCGACCTTCAGTATGTGAAATTCGGCTTCCAGACCGAAACGGACACCCATACCGCGGTTTGCGAGCTCCGCTTCCGCATCACGCAATTTCCGGCGCACACAGAACGGCACAGGTTTTCCGTCAGTGAAATACAGGTCACACAACAACCAGCCACAGCCTTCGACCCAGGGCAGTACACGGAAAGTTTCAGGATCCGGCAACATGATCATGTCACCGGCACCTGCCATTTCGGCCATACCGAGACCTGCACCGGGTTCCCAGACTGGAAACACCGTACGATGTGCGGTATCCTTGGCGAGCAGGGTCGAGGTCATGGCACAGCCATTGACCAGCAGGCTGGCGGCCTGAGCCGCCATCAGGGTCTTGCCTCTCAACACACCGTGCTGGTCGACAAAGGCAAACCGCAGGGTTTCCAGACCGTGATTTTCGATCTGTTCAAGCACATGGGCGCACGCGGTGCGCCGCTTGGCATCATCCGTGCCGGCAAGTGCCGACAATCCCTCACGCCCCGTATCACTCATCAATTATTCCCCAGTTGCCGAAACAATCCATGAGCATCCTTCACGCCGTTCGGTGTCGCGTGCGCGCCAGACGGCCTTCCATTCAGTGCCCGGCGCGATGGCATCGACAGCGACCGGGCCTTTGGTATCCAGCGGATTGTCATTGGGAATACCGGGCAGATGACCACCGCTTGCCACCGCCTCAATCGCGCGGCGCAACATGCGACGATAGGCTATGATCGCCTTGTCGGACGTAGCCAGATGCTCGTTGGTACGGTCGAAGATCGGACCGGGGCTTTCCACCGCCCACTGGTCATGGACATTTATGTCCAGTCCCATGCCGGTGTAGGTCTCGGCTTCCTGCTCTGCCGGATTGTAGCCGTAATTATTGCGCTTGTTCTTCAGCGGCGCATAGTCCGGCAAGCGGTGTTCCCTGAGCCTTTGTTCACGCATCAGTTGCTTGTTCACCGGTTCGCCGAAACTGGTGAACATCGAGTACCAGTAGCAGGTCTCGTCATCCACCGGCACATGCCACTGGGTGATGGTCATCTCGTTGGACATCGGAATGCAGATCGCTTCAGGAAATATCTGGTTGGTGACGCGCACATGGGTGCGCCCGTCATCCAGATGCCTGAGCGCAATGAGACGCAGTCCGTAATCAGTTTCTTCAACCTCGATATCCGGGCGCGGATATTCCCGCAGCAACTGCGTCATCGCCATTTCAGTATTGGCAGCGGTGTCACGGAACTGCTTGCCATAGCTTTCAGACGGGTCTTCGTCCTGCAGAAACCGATGCAGGAAAGAGGCATGAACCGGGTCAATGCCCACTTCCATGGCCTGCAGCCAGTTGCACTCCCACAGGCCCTTGAAGGCAAACACATGGCTATCGGGCGCAACAAAACAGTCCAGTTCGGGAAATGGCGGTGGTGTGCCGACGCCCATGAAGGCAAATACGATGCCGTTCATTTCCTTCACCGGATACGATGTCGTTGTGATTTGTTCGTGCATCGTGCTGCCCACCGGTTCACCGGGCTGCTCGACACACTGCCCGGAGCGGTCGAAGTGCCAGCCATGAAACGGGCAGCGCAGACCATTGTCTTCACGCCTGCCATGACACAGATCAGCACCCCGGTGCGGACAATGACGCCCGATCAGACCAAGCTCGCCCTGATTGTCGCGAAACAGCACCAGGTCTTCACCCAGCAGGCGCACCGGCACCACAGGGCGCGGCCCCTGAAGTTCGTCGCTCAGTGCAGCCGGTTGCCAGTATTGCCGCATCAGCTTGCCGCACGGTGTGTCGGAACCGGTCCGGGTGATGAGATCGTTGATGTCCCTTGACAGCATAGGCGTGCGTCCTCTCGTGAATCGTAAGCCGCGCACGTTAGGCAACAGGCGCAGACTAGGCAAGGCTTGCTGAACCGGGTATTGCGGGTCGTATCCAGATTTTAAACCGACACCGATTCAACCCGGGGCAGACACCTTGAATACAAAACCATTCCTCATCGCCGGCGGCGGCATTGGCGGCTTCGCAACAGCCCTGGCGCTGGCCCGGAAAGGCATCGAGAGCATTGTCATCGAGCGCGAGGATGAACTGCGCGAGGCAGGTGCCGGTATTCAACTGGGACCGAACGGGTTTCGCATCTTTGATACGCTTGGCGTAACCGAGGCGATACGCTCGACTGCGGTTTTTCCCGATGCGCTGGTCATGATGGATGCGCTGGATGGCTCGGAAGTGACGCGGGTGACGCTCAATACGCCTGAATTCATTGAGCGCTTTGACTATCCCTATGGTGTGATCTACAGGCCCGACCTGCACGACACGTTCATCGAGGCCGCCAAGGCAACCGGCAAGGTGGAAGTCCGGCTGGGTGCCAGGCTTGAAACTTATGAAGACACCGGCGATGATGTGCGCGTGATGCTCGGCAATGGCAGCACGCTGGATGGCTGTGCCCTGATCGGTGCCGATGGCCTGTGGTCACGGGTTCGAGAGACCGTGGTTGGAGACGGCAGCCCGCGCGTGTCCGGCCACATTGCCTATCGCGCCGTGCTGCCGGAGGCGGATGTACCTACGGCAAACCACGCAAACGAGGTGATCCTGTGGGCCGGGCCGAAAACTCACCTGGTGCATTATCCGTTGCATCGCGGCGAAATCTTCAACCTTGTGTCGGTGTTTCATTCAGACGCCTATGAAGAGGGCTGGGACGTGTTTGGCGATACCGGCGAGTTGAACCAACGTTTTGCCGGGCAACGCCGCGAAGTACTGGGTATGCTCGACAAGATCGAGAGCTGGCGCATGTGGGTGTTGTGTGACCGCGATCCTGTCAAAAACTGGAGCAAGGGCCGCATCACTTTGCTGGGCGATGCAGCACACCCGATGCTGCAGTATCTGGCGCAAGGTGCCTGTATGGCAACCGAAGACGCGGTGTGCCTGGCGCACCATGTAGCGGCAAACGCTGACCCGGCGGACGCCTTTCTGGCCTATCAGGCAGACAGGTACCTGCGCACGGCACGCGTGCAGATGACGGCCAGGCTTTATGGCGACATCTATCACGCTACCGGCCCGGTCGCAGAGCTTCGGCAGATGATGCTGTCCGGACGGTCTGCCGAACAGGCCTACAACGGCATGAGCTGGCTGTACTCAGGGGTCAACGCGCAAGGGCAACAGAGTCTGCCATAAACCGTACGGCAATAAAGCCATTGCCAAGCAAAGCCGCGATGATAGGATTGATTTGAGGCTGAACCCGCCATCAACGGCATTCACAACATAATCGACTATCAGGGAGTATACATATGATCCGCAAGATTCTCGCCGGCGCGCTGGCGCTTGGCATATCGGCAACTGCGTCAGCAGCCATTGCCGCCGACAAGGTCAAGATTGGTGTTATCACGACACTGACCACGCCGGCTGCCGTTCTGGGTGCCGAGCAGGTGAACGGCATCAACCTGGCCATGGAACATCTTGGCGGCAAGATGGGCAACACGGACGTTGAAATCATCGTGGAAGATGACGGCTTCAGACCGGACATTGGCAAGCAGAAGGCTGACAAGCTGGTGTCACAGGACAATGTGGACATCGTCACCGGTATTATCTGGTCACATGTTCTGCTGGCAGCGAAAAAATCCATTCTCGGTGCCGGCAAGTTCCTGATCGGGGCCAATGCCGGAACCTCGAATGTGGCCGGCAAGGAATGCGACGAGAACTTCTTTTCTGCTTCCTGGCAGAACGATATGGTGCCCAAGGCACTGGGTGAAGTGCTCAATCAGCGCGGTGTAAAATCGCTCTATATCATGGCGCCGAACTATGCTGCCGGCAAAGACATGGCGGCTGGCGTGAAAAGTTCGTTCAAGGGCGAAGTCAAGGGCGAAGACTTCACCAAGTGGGGCAAGGACGCCCAGCTTGATTTTTCTGCCGAACTTGCAAAAGCCTCCGCATCGGGTGCCGAAGCTATCTTCGTGTTCTATCCCGGCAAGGCAGGCGGCGCATTTCTCAAACAGTTCGGGCAGGCCGGTCTTAGCGGCAAGATGCAGTTCTTCAACGTGTTCACCGTGGATGGATTATCGTTGCCGAAGTTCCAGGCCGGTGGCATCAAATCGGTTCT
>JBDNEZ010000420.1:0-10411 GCA_041690095.1 Anderseniella sp. | reverse complement strand
GATATTTCTTGCCATCGCCCCACAGGGAAAACGCAATAATGTTCAGCGATGGGTCGTCTGTGGAAAACCGCCGACATTGCGCCGGCACAGGATGAGCCGTGCCGGTTTTTGCCGCGACCTCGTCTTTCAGCTTCAGTGAAGTCTCACCGTGTTGGCGAGCCTCATCAAGCTGCTGCAGCCGGTACGATACCGAGGCCAGCGCGTCATGGGTGTTTGGCACCAGCGGCGCGATCTTGAGCGCGCGCGACAGCAGGCCATGGGCCTGTTCAAGCTTGCCCAGCCGCGACAGCACAACGCCATAATTGGTCAGTGCCTCGGCGTCATCGGGGCGGAACTGAATAGCGTTGCCAAACACTTTGGCGGCAGATTGCATATCGCCGTGGGCAAACAGAAATGCCGCCAGCCTGATCTGATCCTCGGCACTTTCTGGCCTGGTTGCACCGATCTCGTTGACCACCGCCATCTGCGCCTTGATGGCGTCAACGAATCGTCCGGCGCGATATTGCGCCAGCGCCGCAGCGCGCCGGGTTTTGAGATCCTGCGTATCGTCAGACAGACCTACCGCTCCCAGAATATCTGCACCGCATACAGGTGATGGTTGACCTGCGCCGCACCGGTTGAGACATAGGCATACCAGCGGTTCATCAGGTTGCGCTTGTGACCGGCGGAGTCCATCCACTGCATGAACAGCCGTCTGGCCTTTTCCTTGTCGACTTCGCCTTTCTGCCGGTCACGCGCGGCGTTCTCGCCGAAGTCGCCGCGCTGGTCCGGATCGGCAAAGGCTTCAAAGCGTTTGCGAAAACTATGCCCGCTTGCCGACTGGTGACCGACAAAATTGCCTTTGACCATTTCAAGCGCCTGCGCGCGTGCCATGTTGCGCAGAAGGTCCGACGCGGCAACCGGCTTGCGCTTGGCCCGATAGCGGGCTTCCGCAGCCAGCAAGTCAAGATAGGCTTCAAGGTCGGGGCGGATTTTGGCGCCGCGCGGCGGCGCTGCCAGCATGGCGTCCGCGTACCCGCGATAGCTGTTGGCAGCGTGGGCCGGCAGCACCAGCGCGCAGGTGGTCAAGCCGCCAATCAATTCTCGTCTGTTGATCAATAGCATTGTCAAAGCTCCACAACGAATCCACAAATGGCGTCCAGTACTGCGACGGTTTGGTCGTTTTGTGGCGCGTGCCCGCAATCATCCAGAATCAGTTGTGTCACCGGCCCGCCGCAGGACTGTTCAATCGCGTCAAGCTGGGCCAGTGTTCCATAGGCATCGTCGCGACCCTGAACGGCCAGCACCGGCACCGTGATCGATGGCAGGAAGCCGGTGATGTCCCAGGCGCGGAAATCAGGGTGCAGCCAGCTGTCATTCCAGCCCAGAAACGCGACATCGACATTTTCACCATGGTGGCGTTTGAGTTTGTCCCTGAGATCCGTCTTGATCCATGCGTCTCTTGCAGCGGCAATGCCGTCAATCGAGGCATCCTCGACAAACACATGCGGCGCCATCAGCACCAGCGCCTTGAGACCGGCAAGCGGTTTGCTGCCGGCATAGATCGCGGCAATGGATGCGCCGTCGGAATGGCCTGCCAGCACATGATCCCTGCCTTCAAGTTGTGCGATGATGTGCGGCAGCACTTGCGTTGCCTCATCGTGCATGTAGGTCAGCGGACGCGGCAGCACCACCGGTGATGATTTGCCATAACCGGCGCGCGACCAGGCCAGCACCGCGCAGCCTGTTGCGGTTGCCAGCAGGTCGGGGAAATCCCGCCACAGGCTGACACTTCCAAGCCCTTCATGCAGCAGCACCATGACCGGCTTTTCACGAGGCCCGTCGATGAAACGGGCTTCAAGCCTGTGACCTGCAACCTCAAGAAAACCCTCCGGCGCGATCATGCACGCAACTTGAAGCGCTGGATCTTGCCGGTCGCGGTCTTCGGTAGATCGGGGAGAAATTCGATCCAGCGCGGATACTTCCAGGCGCCGGCCTGTGCCTTGACGTGGTCCTTCAGTTCTTCGAACAGGCCATCGATTGAATAACCTTCATTCAGCACGACAAACGCCTTGGGCTTGACCAGGCCGTCATCGTCCTCGTGGGCCACAACCGCTGCTTCGAACACCGCAACGTGGCTGACCAGCGCTGATTCCACTTCAAATGGTGATACCCAGATGCCGGACACTTTGAACATATCGTCGGTGCGTCCGCAATACTGGTAGAAGCCGTCCTCATCGCGAATGTACTTGTCGCCGGTGCGCGCCCAGAGCCCCTCGAATGTCGAGCGGGTCTTGTCGCGCTTGTTCCAGTAGCCGTTGCAGCACGATGGGCCGCACACCAGCAGTTCACCGATTTCACCTGCACCCAGTTCCTCGCCGGCTTCGCCAACCAGGCGCAGGTCATAGCCCGGTACGGCCTTGCCGGTGGTGCCGCGTTTTTGCGCGTCCGGGCCATTGGACAGGAAGATATGCAACATTTCGGTTGACCCGATACCGTCCCATATCTCGACCCCATAGCGCTTGTACCAGGCTGCCGATACCTCGGCAGGCAGGGCTTCACCGGCGGAAATGCATTTTGCCAGCCGGCTGGACCCTGTCTCGGGCGTGCAGGTGTTGTCGGCCAGCATGGCGGCATAAAGCGTCGGTACGCCAAAGAAAATGGTCGCGTTGTGGGCATGCAGTTTTTGCTGCACCCCCAGCGGGGTCGGCCTTCCCGGCAACAGGATTGTTGTCGCCCCGACCGACAACGGAAAGGTCAGGGAATTGCCAAGCCCGTAGGCGAAAAAGAATTTTGCCGCCGAGAAACACACATCGTCCTCGCAAATACCAAGTGTTCCGGCACCGTATGTAGTGGCCGTGTCCATCAGGCTGGAATGGACGTGCATCACGCCTTTGGGCTGACCGGTCGAGCCCGAAGAATACAACCAGAACGCCACTTCATCGGACGATGTGTCTGCTGCTTCGTGTGCATCGCTTGCAGACGCCATCAGCGTCTCGAATGACAAGTGCTCACCGGTCTCGCCGCCAACCACAATCACGTGCGCCAGAAACCGCAGGTCGGCAAGGATCGGTGCAACCATCTGCAGCAGGGCTGCGGATACAAACAGGACCTGCGAGCGACTGTCCGACAGCATGTATTTGTACTGGTCGGAGGTCAGCAGCGTGTTGAGCGCGACCGGCACAACGCCGGCCCGCATGGCTCCGACGAACACACCCGGCCAGTCGACCGTGTCGTGCATCAGCACAGCCACCCTGGTTTCACGCGCCACCCCCAGCCCGGCAAGCACGTTGGCAACGCGGCGGGTGGCAGATGCCAGTTCGCCATAGGTGATCTGGCGGGTGTCATCAATAAAGGCCGGCTTTGCGTCGCGGCCTTCGCCAAGATGCCGGTCCACCAGGTCCAGCGCTGCATTGTATGGATATGGGTCACTCATCAGCGGTCTTCCTCAGGTGTTTGCCACGTCTCTTTGAGGACGTGCTGAAATGAGCCTGGAACTTGAGAGCCGGACCCTAACCCTGCAGCATGTTGCAGGACAAGTGCGCAATAATGCATGGACAAAGCCATCTTGTCAGTTGGGAAGGTGCGCGGCCTGGTGGTGCACAAGACGCCAGTTGTTACCTTCAACGACAAACGTATTCGAGGCAATCAGCGACACCTGGCCCATGCGCTCGGTGCAGAACACCAGCGCGGTATTGCCGTTGCGGATAATACTGGCGTCACTCACCTTGATATCGGGCGCGTCACCCAGAACGAGAATGGAATACCAGCTGTCCAGCACTTCATCGCGTCCGGTTATGCCCGGCCAGCCGGGATGGTAACAGGCGACCGATGCCTGACGCGACCACAGCGCTTCCATGGCCAGATAGTCGCGCTGGCGGAATGCCGCGTAAAACGCGTCATTGGCTTCGAGTATGACTTCGTCTTGCATAAGATCGTTCATGATGTAGTGAGTTTGCCTCAAGGCTGGCCGCTTGCCAAGTCACTCCTTGTGTAAATGTACATGCGCAACTGCCTTGAAGGTGTGCCTGAGACAATCAAAATTGAATCGCCCTGATTGGCAAAAACCTCGTTTCTTCTCACCAGGTGTTATTGCTCCCAATTGGCAGTGCAATCCAGGCATCCGGAACCGTCAACGTACACGCCCTGCGAGCATCCTGTACAAATACGACAGGACCAGGCTTGTAACCAGCATTTCTCCACCGTCTTCAATGGTACCGAATGTGAACTTCACATTCCGATTTACCGATCCAATGGCACTGTGAAACAAATCAACAAAGACGCCAAAGACGCCCAATGCCACTATCAAGGCGGCAACTGTTACAAATTGACTTCGGTTATTTCCCTGACTCGTAGCTATGAGAATCGCGAAAATGGCAAAGACAGGGATACCCACTATCGCAGCATAAATCAGCTCACCATAATCCTGTAGCCTGAGCCAGAACAACGGTTCCAAGGACAGCATCTTTGCGATGTCACTACCCGCGCTCTCGTGGAATTTTTGCATATCATCGAGTAACAGGTACCAAAACAGAATACCCAAAAATGCAAAGCCAATTTGCCGGGTTCTCGCCGTATGGAAAAAGCTTATCAATCCACACCAGAAAAATTTCATGTATTGAAAAAATTCAGGGTACGACCCATCGATCTCAAGGTGCAATAAATTCCTGTATGATGAATATCTATATTCTATGCTGTCTCCATTAATGTAGTAAAATGTATGGGATATGATAAATCCGACATCTGTCAATATTAATAAAATCAGAAGAAGTGTGTAAAATTGGTTTTTATAAATATTTGTTATCGTGGTTAAATAGTTCATATGCATTTTCCAAAGCATTCGATCGGGATGTGCAAACTTCTTGGGGACCGACCTGAGCCTCATGTTCTCTGCATCGATACGGAGCGTCGTCAGCTATATTCGGGGCCATTGGTATTAGCTGTATATTATGAATTTGTCCTGATCAAATCCACGTCGAAAATTCCAGACCCATTTTGTCGAGTTTGTTCAAATATAGTTCATGTTGATGCTTATCATCGAGCACGCTTGGGTGAAATTCGACAATAAGATAGTCTACGAGTCTTTCAGACTTGGAGATCCATAAATTATACAAATCATCTATGATCTCATACTCCGCACCTTCAATGTCCATTTTCACAGCTACAAAATCAAAATTTTTATCCAATCTTTGTGTTCTTATATATTCGCTTAATTTAACTGACGTCACGAATCGGCGTTCATGTAATTTTTCATCTGATATCTTTTTTCTTATAGTTGAAGTTCCACCTCTATAGTTAGTGCCATAACCCTTAGGTAGATATATTTCCATTTGGCCATTTAATGTAGATACTGCTGCGTGATGTATTTGTGCCGATGGGTTGTTTTGCTGGGCAACAGGTATCAATTCTGACTGAATCTCAAAACCAGAGAATTCGAAATTTTTGAGTTCCCTGACATATCTGGAAAGAACAAAGCCTTCGTTTACGCCGCAATCCACGAAAAATAACTTATTAGATGTTCGACACAGTTGATTTATTCTGACCGTATTTAGCTTTACCAAATTATCAAGTTTTTTATTGTATCCAGTTACAAATCTGAATGCACTCGTATACTTATGAGGATTAACAAGTTTTAATGGAGACAACAAAATTTTGGTGATTTTACGCTTTACCCTAAATAATATGTAGTTGAATTTCATGTGTCTTTACCAACAAGAATAGCCAATGATGTTTTGAGGAGACGTCCATAAAACCGCGTCGCGTGGGCGGCTTTTTGGCTATAGTCAACCAATATCTCCCAGATGGGATCGAGTGGTGAAGTTGGCATATTTGTCTCCATTTTCCCAAAACTGCAGCTTTGTTGGCGTACTCTCCGAGTAACACCAAAGGAACTGACTATTGACCCATTTGACTCCATCAAATGGGTCAATAGTCAGTTCGTTTGGTATAACCTTCCACGGTTTTAAAGTCATTTGTGTGGAATTTGGGTCATTGTCCGTGAATTTGAGACCAGTCCGTTATCTGCATACAACACGCCCGCAATTATATCGATGTGGATTCATTTTAGGCATCACGGCGCTTGTGCCTTTGCCTTGAGGCCAGCGGTTGTAAACACCATCTGCGCCCAACAGATCGCGAGGAACGGCGGCTTCGACCAGTTGCAGGATGATGGAACGAGCGTGTCGGACGGCCTATGTGTCTATTTTGATGATCCGTCCTCCGCCAAGTGATCGGCGATTGAAGGCCGATCACTGGCTCTATCTTCGCAGACGAGCCGGAACTGTCATAATACAAGCAATTTTATCCATCCGTATGGATGGATACTGCTCTAGTTGAAGACAAACAGCCGATGATAGCAGCTGCAGCCGAAATGACCCAGGTCTGGTGAACTGATCCGGCCATATCAAAAGCTTCTATTTGGATTGGAAATGCTCTAGAAGGCAGGTCTCACGTTCGTCGAACAATCCAGAACCGCCGTAACAACCCATGTCAAAAACCAAAAAACCAAACCGGCCAAAAGCCCGGCAGCCACGCGGTTTTGTAGATCGGTCGGCCAACGACATCCGTGCGGTCGAGCAGATGGTTGCCAGCATCAAGGCGGTTTTCGAACTGTACGGCTTTGATCCGGTTGAAACACCGCTGTTTGAATATACCGATGCGCTTGGCAAGTTTTTGCCGGACAGTGACCGGCCGAACGAAGGCGTGTTTTCACTGCAGGACGATGATGAGCAGTGGATGAGCCTGCGCTATGATCTGACCGCGCCGCTGGCCCGGCACGTAGCACAAAACATCAATGACCTTCAGCTGCCGTACCGGACCTATCGGGCAGGCCATGTGTTCCGCAATGAAAAACCCGGGCCGGGGCGGTTCCGCCAGTTCATGCAGTTCGACGCCGACACCGTAGGGGCTCCTTCGGTCACCGCAGACGCTGAAATGTGCATGATGATGGCAGACACCATGGAGGCCCTGGGTATTGCGCGCGGTGACTATGTGATCCGCGTCAACAACCGCAAGGTGCTTGATGGCGTCATGGAGACGATCGGCATTGGCGGCGACGCCCATGCCGGCACACGATTGTCGGTGCTGCGCGCCATCGACAAGCTGGACAAGTTCGGACCTGACGGCGTCAAGCTGTTACTGGGCGCCGGACGCTGGGAAGGCGGTACCGAAAACGCCGGCGACTTCACCACAGGCGCCGGTCTGGATGAGGCGCAGACCGGGACCGTGTTGAGCTACATTTCGGGTACTGCCATTGAGAACAATGACGGAGTTGCCGAGCTTGACCTGATCGAAACACTGGTGCGCTCAGCCGGGTATGATGAAACCCGCATCAAGATCGACCCGTCCGTCGTGCGCGGCCTGGAATACTATACCGGGCCGGTTTACGAGTGCGAGCTGACCTTCGATGTCACCAACGAAAAGGGTGAGACGGTGCAGTTCGGATCGGTCGCCGGGGGTGGGCGCTATGACGGGCTGGTGCAGCGCTTCACCGGGCAGGTAGTGCCTGCAACCGGATTTTCCATCGGTGTATCGCGCTTGATGACAGCATTGAAGAACCTCGGCAAGCTGGACACAACCACCCTACCTGCCCCCGTCGTGGTGTGCGTGATGGATCGCGACGCTGACAGCCTGGGGCGCTATCAGAAAATCGTCCAGGCGCTTCGCAAGGCACAAATTCGAGCAGAGCTTTACCAGGGCAATCCCAAGCAGTTCGGCAAGCAACTGCAGTATGCCGACCGGCGCGGCTCTGCGGTGGCTGTCATCCAGGGTGGCGACGAACGGGCCGCCGGACAAGTGCAGCTGAAAGACCTGATCGCGGGCGCCGAAGCGGCCAAGGTCATTGAAAGCCGTGAAGAATGGGTTGAACAGCAACCGGCGCAAATATCGGTGGCAGAAGCAGACCTGGTCGCAGAAGTTCGCAAGATTCTTGCGCGCCACGGGAATTGAGCAGGCAGATGACCGGTAAATCCTCCATCGAACGGCGCGCGACCGCTGCGTTGAATACTTGCATGACGCAGGTCTTTGAAGCTGCCGGTGCCGAGTTCATCGAGCCTGACATCATCCAGCCGGCCGATGTGTTTCTGGAACGCTCCGGCGAGCATATCCGGTCGCGCACCTATGTGTTCACAGACCCCTCCGGCGCCCAATTGTGCCTGAGACCGGACCTGACGGTTCCCGCCTGCCGCTATCATCTGGAGCAGGCGAGCGATCCAATGGCCGCAGCGCGTTACTGTTATGCCGGCAAGGCGTTCCGGCATTCAAAGACGGCCGCAGACACATCATTGCGCGAGTTTGACCAGGTCGGCCTTGAGCTTTTCGGCGGTACCGACATTGCCACAGACGATGCCGAATCGCTGGCCCTGACGCTGGCTGCGCTGGACGCTGTACAGGTGTCCGGCTACCACATCCAGCTTGGCGATCTCGGACTGTTCACGGCGCTACTTGTCTCCATCGACATGCCCGAACGCTGGCGCACCAGGCTGAAGCGGCAGTTCTGGCGGCCGCGCGCGTTCCGTGAGCTGCTCAACCAGTTGACCGGCAAGACGCCGAAATCACGCACCTCGCTCTCCGACCTGCTCGATGAAATGGCAGACAGCAAACTGGATGCCGTATCATTTGTTGAATACAAGCTGGAGGCTGGCGGACTGGAAATGATCGCAGGGCGCAGCATTGAACAGGTCGCGGGTCGATTGTCGGAAAAGCTGCTGGACCGCAGCGAGCCTGAATTGTCCGAAGAGCATGCAAAACTGATCGACGACTATCTGTCCATCCGGACCACGCCGACGATGGCGATCGAAAAGCTGAGGCAGCTGCAGTTGAAACCCGGCACCGGGTTTGCTGCCGCAATCGACTTGTTCGAGGCGCGCGTCGAGGCGATTGGCAATGCCGGCTTGCACACCGACAGCATGGAGTTTGCCGCCGTGTTCGGCCGCAGCCTGGAATATTACACCGGGTTTGTGTTTCAGATCGACCGTCAACTGGCAGACGGCGCCAGCGAAACAATCGCCGGCGGTGGTCGTTATGACACGATGTTAAAGGATATCGGCGCCGATGCGATGATACCCGCGGTCGGCTGTGCCATCCATGCCAGCAGGCTGCTGTCAGCCAGCGGGCTGCTGGCGGCCAGCGGGGCGGCATCATGAGCAACAGGCTGACCCTTGCGCTTCCTTCAAAGGGCCGTCTGCGCGAGATGGCCGAATCCATGTTTGCGCGCGCCGGCTATGACATCGTGCGCACCGGATCCGCACGCAGGTATCGTGGCGAAGTCAAAGGCCTAAGGGGCGTTGATGTCGCCTTCCTGTCAGCGTCGGAAATTGCCCAGGCCTTGCGGGACGGAACCGTGGACCTGGGGGTCACCGGCGAAGACCTGCTGCGCGAGACGATTGCACCCGACGAACCAGTTGCAGATGTCGTGCTGCGGCTGGGATTCGGCCCGGCAGATGTTGTAGTTGCGGTGCCTGAAAGCTGGCTGGACGTTGCCTTTGTCAGTGATCTGGATCAGGTGGCAGCCGAATTTTATGAAACCCATGGTCGCAGGCTCCGGGCAGCAACAAAGTACCTGGCGCTGACCAGGCGGTTTTTTGCCGACAACGGCGTTACAGGTTACCGCATTGTCGAAAGTCTCGGCGCCACGGAAGGCGCACCTGCATCGGGTTCAGCCGAAATCATCGTCGACATCACCACAACCGGATCAACCCTGAAGGCCAACCGGCTCAAGATGCTGGACGATGGCCTGATCCTGCGGTCCGAAGCGGTTCTGGCGGCCAGGCAAAATGTTTTGGCAATGCCTGTTGTTCAAAATCTCAAAAATCGTCTTGAAATGGCAATATGAAAAAATTACCGGATAAATTGCTTACGTAAGATTAAGTCTAGTCAGATTAACTCCCACGATATATATTGTCGCGCGTTGCTGGATGGCAATGGAAATTCTGGACAGCGTCGGTGCTTCACCGGGCGCGTCCAGGTTGGGGGGTTACTGAACCAAATTTAATTACCTGGAATGACTGGCTGTCGCAGTGGCCATGGCTGAAAGTGACCTGTGGTTGTCGGGCTTCCCCCGGTTCCGATGGCTTATCGCAGGTTCTATCCAAGCTGAGACCGCTGCAGATGGCGAAGGGCCGCCCTGGCAACAGAGCGGCCCTTCTGCCGGGGTTTGATAATCCGGGTTATTCCTTGCCAACGGCTTTCTTCGCTGCGCTCAGGTGTTGTTTATTTTGATCCAACGGCTTTCTTCGCTGCGCTCAGGTGTTGTTTATTTTGATCCAACAGCTTTCCTCGCTGCGCTCGGGCCGTTGTTTATGCTGGTCCAACAGCTTTCCTCGCTGCGCTCGGGCCGTTGTTTATGCTGGTCCAACAGCTTTCCTCGCTGCGCTCGGGCCGTTGTTCGTGCCCAATGCACTGTAGCGGTCAACGCTGTGCCGAACGCCTGTTT
>JBDNEZ010000419.1:0-11470 GCA_041690095.1 Anderseniella sp. | reverse complement strand
CTGCCGGTGACCGGTGGCGTGTGCCGCCATGTCGGAGACAACCGCGTCTGCCTTGTCGCCGCCGAGCGCTTCGATCAGGGCTTCAGCCGCACCGTCTTCCAGAAAATCCTGCTTGAAGATGGTCACACCGGCAATCGCTTCTACGCCATGCATGTCAATGGCAACCACCTTGCCCTCGCCAGAATCTGCATGGGTGCGACGTGCTGCGATTTGCGACCATCCGCCGGGTGCGGCGCCCAGGTCCACAATGCGACCGCCGGGCTTCAGAAACCTGAATTCATCATCGATCTCGGCCAGTTTGAAAGCCGATCGCGAGCGATAGCCTTCCAGCTTGGCGCGCGAAACATAAGGGTCGTTCAACTGGCGCTCAAGCCAGCGCGTCGAAGACAGTCGGCGCCCGCGTGCAGTCTTGACCCGCTGCGCCGTCTTGGTTGGATTGCGACCCGATGTGCCGCCGGTACGGGGCTTCTTGCCACTGGGTCTACGTGGGCCTGGCATGGTTTCCGTCCTCGTTCATCAGTGAAGTCAAAATACCCTCGCGAAGCCCGCGATCCGCAACACGGATCCGGTCGGCCGGCCAGAGGCTGCGAATTTCTTCCAGTATGGCACAACCGGCTAAAACAAGGTCTGCCCGTTCCGGACCAATGCACGGCGATGAGGCACGCTGCTCGTAGGTCATAGCCAGCAGACCATTGGTAACCGCGCCTACTTCTGCGCCCAAAATCCATGCCCCGTCAACGCGCGCGCGATCATAACGGCGCAGGTTCATGTGAATGCCGCACACGGTCGTGACGGTACCCGATGTTCCCAACAGGTGATCGGGCACCGGGTTGTGATCGGACCCGTTGCGCAAACGGTGTGCAAAGGGCCGGGCAAGTTCTGCCACATGTGCACGCATTGCCGCAAAATTTTCGGCATTGACATGCTTGCCGCCAAATTTCTCGGCAATCGTAACCACGCCAGCCGGGATGGACGTCCAGTCGGCGATCTGATAGCGCCCGCCGGCAGTTATATTGAGCCAGAGGATTTCGGTTGATCCACCGCCGATGTCGAACACCACGACGGTTCGTGCCTTGCCGCAAATAAGCGGTGAAGCTCCGGCTGCAGCAAGACCTGCTTCGGTCTCACGATCAATTACTTCAAGGCTCAATCCAATTTCGCAGCGCGCCTGCTCGATAAAACTTGCTCCATTGTCCGCCATGCGACAGGCTTCCGTGGCGATGAGACGGAAACGCTGAACATCCCACCATTTAAGCTTGTTCGAACACACCCGAAGCGCCTTGATTGTGCGCTGTATTGCGTCCTGGGATAACTCGCCGGTCTGCGATACGCCCTCGCCCAGCCGCACAATGCGGGAAAACGCATCAACCACTTCAAAACCGGTTTCAGCCGGACGCGCCAGAAGCAACCGGCAATTGTTGGTACCCAGATCAAGCGCACCATAGATCGTCTCGCCCGGAACCTTGCGGAATCTGGACGTTGGCTTCGCGGGCATCACCGCACCGGAATTTACCTGGCTTTCGGGCTCAACCGCCTCATCACCACGGCGCGGCGGGCGGCGTAGATGCCACCCATGGCGCCGGCGTGGTTTGGCCGGTTTCGCGCCGGTCTTGCCCTCAGCGCCCAAATCAACACCCTTGTCAGATCACCCGTCGCCAGCACCCGGCCCCGGCAAACTCAGCCATTCCGCGGGGCAAACACAAAGGCAACCTGCCTTGATACGTTTCGTTAAGTTCACTGTAACAGCTTTCCCGACAAGGTAAAGCGAGCTGATGTTTGTTCATTCGATTGAACGGGTTTTCATTAACGGGTGATTAGCCCTTGATCGGTATGGTTTGCGCCGCAAGGAATAGTTACATGAATAGCTATGGAAAAAGCTGGTTTACAGCCGGGTCGCTGATCGGACAATTCTCCGAACAAATCCGCTTGTCTTCAGGGCAGGAACGCTCGGCACTGGCGGTCAATACGGCGCGCGTGGAGGCCGAACTTGCCTCCAAGGCGAAGTCGGAATTCATCGCGTCCATGAGCCATGAATTGCGCACCCCGCTGAATGCGATCATCGGGTTTTCAGACATGCTGCAGTCCCACAAGGGCCTGCCGGTCGCGCAGACCGATCAGTATGCCGGCTACATCAACGAAGCGGCCCAGCATCTGCTGCAACTGATCAACGAAATTCTTGACGTTTCCAAAATTCAGGCCGGAGCACTGACTGTCGATCTGCAATTGATGGACGTCAGACCAATAATAGAAAGCTGCGTCCACTTCATTGAAATGCGCGCTGCTGCCAAGGGTATCAGCGTAATCTGCAACATTGCCGAAGACCTGTCTTTGATCAGGGCCGATCCTCTGCGGTTGAAACAGGTCCTGCTGAACCTGTTGAGCAACGCGGTAAAATTCACCGAGGAAGACGGCAGCGTGACTGTTGATGTGACGAATGATCAAAGCGGTTATGTGGCCTTCTGTGTCACTGACACGGGCCGTGGCATGACCCGCGAAGAAGTGCAACTGGCAACGCAGCCGTTCGGCCAGGTGCGCAGCGGAAATGGTGATGACATTGAGGGCACCGGGCTGGGCTTGCCCATTTCGGTTGCGCTGATCAATTCGCACCACGGCAAGTTTACGCTGGAAAGCCAGCAAAACACGGGCACGTGTGTCCGGTTCATCATTCCGACAGATGCCGTTAATGACGCTCAAGACGATGCAGAAATTGTTGCCGCGCATGACATCACGCCACAAGCCGAAACAAACCTGCCGACGCAGCCGGCTCATTAGAAGGCAGACCATATGACAACGCAGAACATTGCTGCTCCCTCGACGCGCGGGCCCATGAACATGGCAAGTGAACGCATTGGCCGGCTTGTGGCCGTGACCGGTGCGCATGCGATCATTCTGCTCGATGCCGATGATGCGTTTTCTGTAGGCGATGAAACTTGTCCGGAAATCGGCACACTGTTGAAAGTCGACACTGCAGCAACAATTACGCTTGCGCTGGTGTCGGCACTGAGTTCGCCCACACCGTCGCTCGACAATCAGGCGCAGGAAATGCGCATCGTTGAAGTGGAATTCATCGGCGAACTGCCAAAGGATGATCACGGCAACCCGAAGAGCTTCCGGCGTGGCGTGTCGTCCTATCCCGGCCTCGGCAACATTGTTTCGCGCGCTTCCCAGGCAGAACTGGCCATGGCATATGCCAGTGACGAAGACACCTCGATCCGCATCGGCCACATTCAGCAGGACATCTCCATTCCCGCCATGGTCAAGATCGATGAACTGCTCGGCAAGCACTTTGCCGTACTGGGCACGACCGGTACCGGGAAGTCATGCGCGGTTGCCTTGATTCTGCGCCGCATACTGGAAAAAAACCCGAAGGCGCACATTCTTCTGCTGGACGTTCACCGCGAATACGCCTCATCGTTCAGGGAATACGCGGAAGTCATTCAGCCACAGAACATGTCGCTGCCGTTCTGGATGCTGAATTTCGAGGAATTCGTTGAGATCCTGATTGGCAACCAGCCGAACCGCGAACAGGATATCGAAATTCTGCGTGAACTGGTTCCGCTGGCGAAAACCCGCTATGCCGCCAACACACGCCGTGACAAGGTGCCGACTCTGCGCTCGAGAGACGGCTCGGACAGCATCAACCTGGGTGTTGATACACCGGTGCCATACCGCTCGTCCGACCTGATGGGGCTGATTGAGGAGAATCTCGGAAAACTCGAGTTGAAAGGCGAACTTGCACCCTACAAGAGGCTCAAGGCGCGCCTTGAGACCATGACGCGTGATCCGCGTTATGCGTTCATGTTCGGCCACATGACCATATCCGACAATATGGCTGAAGTGGTTGGCCGTATCTTCCGGATCCCGGTCAATGACAAACCAATCACGGTTATCGAGCTTGGCGGTCTGCCGTCGGAAGTGATCAATGTCTGTGTGTCCGTGCTGGCGCGCATGGCGTTTGACTTCGCCCTGTGGAGCCAGGGACGGGTACCGATTACCTTTGTGTGCGAAGAAGCTCACCGGTATGTGCCGGCAGACAAGTCCAGCGGGTTTGAACCGACCAAGCGCGCCATCTCGCGGATTGCCAAGGAGGGCCGCAAATATGGCGTTTCACTGGCCATCATCACGCAGCGGCCTGCTGAACTGGATCCAACCATCCTGTCGCAATGCAACACCGTATTTTCCATGCGCCTGACCAATGAACGCGACCAGGAAATCCTGAAAGCCGGGATTTCCGATGCAGCGGCATCGCTGCTGGAATTCATGCCGACAATGGGAACCGGTGAAGCCGTCACCTTTGGTGAGGGTGTTTCGCTGCCCACACGCATCAAGTTTGACCTGCTGCCCCGGCACGCACTGCCGAAGAGTTCAACCGCCTCGTTCACCCGCAACTGGAGCATTGATGTTCCCGATGAAGGCTTCCTTGACGCCATCGTGGCGCGCTGGCGTATGCAGTCCTATGATATAGGTTATGTGGATTCATCACCGGAAGCAGCAGACTTCAATCCCGAAACCGGCGAGGTTGCAGAGCGCGCAGCTGTGAGACTACCTGAGGCCGCACCCGAGGCGTCCGTTGCAGCGCAACCGGAATCGCAGGCCGCGCAACCGGTCGCAGCGCCCGCCCCGGTCAGCGCCGCGACACCGGTCATGCCCCCCTCACCCGCCATAACACCCGCAGCGCCAGCAGCTGTCGCCCTTGCCCGGGCTCCTGCACTAGCCGGCTCAGGTTCATCACTCCTGAAAAAACCGCTGGACGTATCAAGAATGGCAATTGGGCAATCCACGCCCACGCAACCATCCGCAGTAGCGCAACCCTCCGCACCAGCGCAACCCAATGCAAACGATACGCAAGCCCGCCCTGCACCACCGCCGCCGGCCGCGGCCACTGCGGCAGCAGCGTTGAGCAAAGATACCGGCCTTGGCGCCTTGCTGCAGAAGCTGCGTGGCTGACCATGTCCGGATTTTCACAAGCGGTGCATCGCCGGACTTGACACCGGCAAGCCGAATTGGCTAAGCCAACTGGCACAGCACTTATCCGGCATGAGTATTGGGGAATAGGTTAACGGTAGACCCACGGACTCTGACTCCGTTAGTCCTGGTTCGAATCCAGGTTCCCCAGCCAGCTCATCTCGTTGAAGCATTTTTTCACTGTAATCAACGACTTATTCAATAAGCATCGAGAACCTTTACCCAACTATTCTACCCAGTTTTTCGCGTAGGCACATTCATTTTCGCTGATGTGAACAGCGAATCGACCTAAGTGGGTCAAATGGAAAATGTTGAGCAGTTCGCCGGGGTGTTGCAAGTAGCTGTATAAGTGGTCGCTTTTTTTGCGAGCTTGATAACGGCTGCAGTGCAGATCAACAAATTACCACGGGGTTGGCATGTTAGCGCTATAGATTGGTTCGTTGCTGTGTCGCCGACCGTTTTTATTGTGGTTGCAGCTGGTTCACTCTACTTCGGTGCGATAAAGACTGCTGTCGGTTTCTGGGCGGCCCATTTATTGATGAACACTGTTTGGTTTGTTCGCCAGTCTGGATCAATTACACGAACTTCCATCGCGCAGTTCGTGCTGGTAACTGTGGTAAGTGTAACTGTAATAGCTGCAATCCCAGTCTTGAATTTGATAGAGCGCATTGTCAAACTGCAAACTGAGATGATCACTATCACAGTCCCAGACAACGACGCCTCTTCTTCAAAGTGAGATTTTTTATGCGTTAACCGGGGTTTATTTTCCCACAAGTCCCGCCGGTGTGTGACTCAACTTGGACAATCTGGAACTGCGGCGCTCGATAAATCGCTGCAGTAAATCCGGATAATCGGGCGCAACAGCTTCGGTGACAGATGGTCTGTCAGTTAAAGCGTGACGCCATGTTCCAACCTTGGAAAGCCGGGTAAGGATGCCGAAATCACCGATCCCATCAAAGGTGTCGAAATATCGAAACACCGGCCCAAACACGACATCCACAAGGCTGAACCGGTCTCCGGCAAAGTAGGGACCAGTCCCCAATTCGTTTTCCAGCCGCTCGAACTTGTCGCGAAGGGCGGTTGTCCTGGCTACGAAGATTTTTTCATCCGATGCAGAGTAAAAACCTGCGATGTCATTTAACGTGGCCGACCCGAACTCCATCCATGCCCGATGTCGGGCGCGTTCAAGCGGCTCGCTCGGATGCAACGGGTTCGGTTGCGTCTCTTCCAGATATTCGAGGATCACAGCGGATTCGAAAATTGGCACTTCATCGGCCAACAGAACTGGCGTCTTTCCAAGAGGTGAGATCGCAAGGAACCAATCCGGCTTATTGGCAAGGTCGATATAGGTGCGTTCAAAATCAACGCCCTTCTCGGCGAGGGAAATCGCGGCCCGTTGCACATAGGGGCAAAGATCATGGCTGATCAGATGAAGTTTCATGACGGTTCTTCCCAAACATTGACCAATTCCTTGCCTTCGATCCAGGTGAGAAGGAACATAATACCAGATCTCAGTAACGGCGACCCATGCCAAGGGCAGACAAACGCGCCGTCCTTGCAGTCAAGCGGGCCGCCGGGATGGAGGCAGGTCTTGGCAGCAGCACGTATGCGTTCTCCGGCGCGCCAAACCTGAACCTCGCGGCCAAAGAATGGAAACACGCGGGCCTTGCGCTTGGCGGGTACATCGGTCAGGTTGCATATAACCTGTTTCATTGCATTGCCTCCTTCTGGTTAAATTTTGCAATTTCTGTTGGAAATAGGGAGCGATGGAGCGCGAAAGCCCCGTCGCCGGGCATGCCTTGCACGATGGCCAGCAGCGTCAGGTTGGCAGGATACTCCCGACCGCCATTTTCGTAGCCGAACATCCTGCCATTGCCGGAATGAGCCCATGTCGCCCCGGCAAGGATCAGCACTGTCGCGAGGTCCCCCCATCTCGTCTGGCCTCCCAGCACGAGAAGAACACCCGCCACGACTTTTACCGGGAAGACCACATAGGCAAGCCAACCGGGCATTCCGATGGTCTCAAAGAACCGGGCAGTGCCGGGCAGCGTGAAAACCAACAGTTTCAGGATAAGGCTGTGCGCCAGGAACATGATGCCGAGCGCCACGCGCAGGAAAAAGGCGGCAAGGCTGGTGAGTTGTGTCTGTGACATGATAGGCGTCTTTATGTCGATGCATTTGCATCTACATTGACGACAGACGATCGCAATGTCAACCTTGATGCAGATGCATCTACATGGCATATTTAGATTATGAACAAACCGGATCGCCCAACTCAGGGAGCCTGGGTAGCAATTGTCACCACCAGTCGGCGGCTCCTCGAAACGGTCGAGGCGGCGCTGAAAGCGGCCGGGCACCCACCTCTCGCTTGGTATGACGCATTGCTGGAGATCGAGAAGGCTGGCCCCGACGGCTTGCGGCCTTTCGAACTCAGGGAACTTCTGTTGCTGCCGCAATATGGCACGTCACGCCTGCTGGACCGTATGGTGAAGGCGGAACTGATCGAACGTCAGGACTGCGACGACGATGGACGCGGGCAGATCGTGCGCGTCTCTGACAAGGGACGGTCTGTCAGGCAGGCAATGTGGCCTGTCTACGCACACGTGCTGTCGGAAGAGATCGGAGCAAAGCTGACGACCGAGGACGCGGCTCAGCTTGTCAGGCTGTTATCGAAACTTTGAAGACTGACTACGCAACGCACATCGGCAATCGGGAAAAGGACGGAATTTAGCCAAGTTACCCCTCCTTCACCGGGTGGTCTATCGTCATCCACCAGATAGCCTTTTTCAAAATAAACCCTCCCCCAATGTCTGTCTGAATGTTTACCATTCGACTAGAGGGTACAGAACCCATTAGGTGTCTGGTTAACCTGGAGGAAAATAAATGCAATTTATGTGTCTTATCTATGCCGATCCCGCTGCGGGCCCGCAACCTGGCACCGAGGAGTTCGGGCCGTTCATGCACGGCTATCAGGTGTTCACGGAAACTGTAAAAAAGGACGGCAAGATGGTGCATGCCGATGCGCTGAAAGGCGTTGAGACCGCGACATCTGTGTCTGTGCGTGGTGGAAAAACTGAAGTTATAGATGGGCCATTTGCGGAAACCAAGGAACACCTGGGTGGCTACTATTTGCTGGAGTGTGCGGATTTGGACGAGGCTGTGAAATACGCCGCTCAAATCCCGACAGCAGAGCATGGCCGCATTGAAGTACGTCCGGTGATGGTCTGGGATAGTTGAGCTAGCCGATGCTGCCCCCACGATCTTTAGACCGCGCGATTGAACGTTGTGTTCGTGAAGAGTGGGGGCGCATTTTGGCGTCGCTGGTGAAGCGCCTGGGCGATTTTCAACTGGCTGAGGATTGTTTGCAAGACGCGGTCCTTGTCGCGATGAATACCTGGGCGGTTGAGGGGTTGCCTAAATCCCCGGCTGGTTGGTTGATTTCTGTCGCGCGAAGGAAGGCGATCGACCGTGTGCGGCGGGCCGCGAATTTCGCTTCGAAGCACGGCGAGATTGCCTATTTGATGGAGCTAGAGAGAGTTACAGAAGATGAGGTAGAAGGATTTGGCGACGAACGGTTAGAGATGATTTTTACCTGTTGCCACCCTGCATTGGAGGAGAAGACCCGGGTTGCGCTGACGTTACGGACCTTGGGTGGACTGTCGACGGAAGAGATTGCAGCGGCCTTCCTGGACAATGTGGATGCGATGTCGGCGCGTTTGACGCGGGCGAAAAAGAAGATCGCGGCGGCGCGCATTCCCTACCGTGTGCCTGAGTCTAACGAGTTGGCGGAGCGATTGGGTTCAGTGTTGACGGTGATTTACTTGATTTTCAACAAAGGAATTGAGCGTGGCGACCTGAGTGGCGAGGCTATCCGGTTGGGACGGATTATCCTGGATTTGATGCCAGAGGAGCCGGAAGTAGCGGGGCTGCTTGCGCTGATGTTGGTTCATGATGCACGACGCGCGGCGCGGTTAGACGTGACTGGCGCGTTTGTGCCGTTAGACGCGCAAAACCGATCGCGATGGAATTGGACGAAGATCGAAGAAGGCGTGGCGTTGCTTAAGGTGGCGTTGGGGCGAGGACGGGTTGGGCCGTTTCAATTGCAGGCTGCCATCCATGCCGTGCATGGGCAAGCGGCAACTTGGGGCGAGACAGATTGGGCAGAGATCGCGGCTTTGTACGAAGTATTGTACCGCGAACAACCGTCGCCAGTGGTTCGGATCAATCAAGCGGTTGCAGTGTCTTATGCGATGTCGGCGGCGTGCGGTTTGGCAATGTTGGAAGAGGTCGGTGTTGGAGGTGCGTTGGATCGGTATCAGCCTTACTGGGCGGCGCGAGCGGATTTTCTGGGGCGGTTGGGTAAGACACAATTAGCGGCGGAAAGTTACGAACACGCGATTGAATTGTCTGAGAACCAGCAAGAGCGAGAGTTTTTGCACCGTAAGGCAAGCCGGTTGGCTGCAGGGCTTGTATAACTTAAATTCCCAACTGGGTTATACCAGATCTCAGTAACAGCCATTTCTGGGCGTGCAGCGAAAGTCGGTTTTGATGAAGGTTTTTCGGAAATGTGATGCGGATGCGGATGCGGCCAATGGCTACTTGGGCAACTTCGACTTTTCAAAAAGATTTGGGGCCGACCTCAAAACAGAGTGATCAAGGCCGGCCTATCGAGTTCTATTCGCCATGGGCGGACGCGCGCATCCGGGCAAGATGCTCGTCCCATCCCTTGTCGAGTGCGAGCGTCAGGCCAAATGCTTCCGCTCCTTGCGGCAGTCCCTCGTGGCGCAAGGACAGAACTGTTCCACCTGGGACTTCCTCCAAGCGCCATTTAACGGTGCTGGTCTGATCGCCCATCGGCGAGATGGTAAAAGTGTATTCCAGACGAGAAAACGGCTCAGCAACGAGTACCTTGCCCCACATAAACTTCTCGCCACTATCAGTGCGTATCATTTCATAGTTACCTTCAACCAAGGCTGTATTAGGTTTATGAAACCAAATTGCCAACTTTGCCGGTTCCGTCAGATAAGCCCACACCTGAGCGGGGGTTGCTTTGAGATAGATCGACTTTTGCAAGATTGTATCGGTCATTGGTTGTCCTTTTCAATTTCGGATTTGAGCGTGTCGAGGCGGCTGTCCCAGAAGGCATCGAAGTAACCAAACCAGTCAAAGACCTGCTTCAGTCCATCTGCATTCAGAGTATTCAACCGCGATCTGCCATCGACTTGGACCGAAATAAGATTGCCCTCGTTCAATATAGTGAGGTGCTTTTTCACTGCTGCTCGGGTCATCTGGAAATTGTCGGCAACTTCGCCAATCGTCATGTCGTTTCTTGCCAACAACTGTAGGATACTTCGGCGCGTGGGGTCTGCCAGGGCTCGAAACCCCATCTGTTCAGCGCCTGTCATTGTTGAACCGGCAGAAAGTCAAACGCTCCGTCTTGATACAGGTAAGCAACGCAAGGCACGTCTGAGACACAGGCAGAAATATGCGCCGTGCCGCTGGAAATGCTGTAGAATGAGCCCGGTCCAATTTTTCGGGCGGCTTCCTGATTTTCGCCTTTGGCGTAGTGGACCATTTCACCTTGCAGTATGACACCATACATATTCGCTGATTTAACATGTGGCGGGCTTACTGTTCCGGCAGGCAGCCTAACCAATGCCTGATAGGATTCAGCGAATCGATCTCCTTGCAGAGCTGCAAATGCAACGCCTTCTGGCGTTGCCTCCCACGCGAAGTCATTTGCATCCAACAGTGTTATCTGGTCAGCGCCTGCCGATATTGTCATTGAAAGCACTGCGATAGTCGAAGCCGTGAGAAGTAGTTTCATCTCGTTTTCCCTTGTGTTACCTGTCGATGTCTCTTTCATATGAAACCAAATGGTATCATGTCAAGGGCTGCTTCTCTTTTTCAACATGGGGTGTTGCGGTGCCGCCAGAGGTTTTGGAAGACATCTCATCTGCCGACTACGACAAATGGGTCAATGATTTACGCACCTACATGAACACAGCCAATGATGAGGACAAGGTTTTGGTCGAGGCTTTGTATCGTGGCACAGGTTCCACCATTCTGCCCAAAGGTACACGGCACCCGATTGAACGCAATCTCTGGCAGTTCACGCGGTATCTGGCGCGCATGTGTGGTCGGGGTCCGTAAATGCAACGAGAGCATTATCCGTTCAGATGGAATCATCTGTTCGGATAAAAATGCTCGATTCCAAAGTGTTAGAGCAATTTTATGCATCCAAATGGATGCATATTGCTCTAGCAATTAATTTACACTGCCTCTACCGCCCTGCAAAATCGATCGATTTCAGTATCGGTATTGAAGTAATGAACAGACGCCCTGACCAGCCCCGACAACCCCCGTTCGCCAAGGTCCAACCGGGCAGAGGAAAGCTCGGAAACTGATACATTGATCCCTTGAGCACGAAGCTGCTCCGCAACATCCGAAACCGCGACCCCGTTTTTCTGAAATGTGACGATGCCGCATTTCTGGCGCCCCTGAT
>JBDNEZ010000418.1:0-4900 GCA_041690095.1 Anderseniella sp. | reverse complement strand
CATGGATGGCACGAACATGTTCATGGCGAGTGGGCCGATGGCTGACATCGCAACGAGAATGCCATAGGGCGCACGTGGTTTTGCTGCGATCGCTGCAGATACTGTTGAAGAGCTCATGGGATGCTATATGCCATCAAATACAACCGGAGTGACACACCATGCGCGCGGGCAGGCTATGTGTCTCCGGCATGTCTAATCACCGGCGAAAGCGATAGTGTCAACCATGGATGCAAATGCGATCAACAGCCGTGATGCCGGCGGCGTGACCCAGGGGCTGGTGGCCATGTGGGTGGCGGTGGCGTCGTTCTCGATTGCCGACGCGATTGCCAAATGGCACGGACAGGAGGGCTTTGCGTCGGTCCAGATCGTGTTCTTCCGGTATTTGTTCGGACTGATCCCGGTCGCCCGGGCGCTCTATGTGTCGGGACTTCACCAAGTCCGCACGGCAAGACCGATTGCGCATATTTTCCGCGGGCTTCTGATGTCAACGGCGTTGGCGCTTTTTTTCTGGGGCCTGAATTATGTGCCATTGGCCGAAGCAATCGCCGTGGCGTTTACTGCTCCGCTGTTCATTACGGCCTTGTCAGTGCCGGTGCTGGGGGAGCGGGTTGGAGGGGCGCGCTGGCTGGCAGTTCTCGTGGGATTTGCCGGCATGCTGGTGATTGTCCGTCCGGGTGCTGAGACCTTCAAACCGGAAATGCTGATCCTTGTTGCGGGAACTGCAGTGTTTGGCATGGGCGCCACCTATACGCGGCGGCTGTCTCGAACCGAAACGGCGGCGACCATGTTCACGTGGACAACATTTGTGGCGCTGTCCTTGTTTGCGCCGCTTGCCTGGTGGACCTGGCAGATGCCGCAGGCCGACCATATGATCGGATTTGCCGTGCTCGGCCTGATTGGCGGCATGGCGCACTACCTGGTTATCGTGGCATACCGCAACGCGCCTGCCGCCGTGGTGGCACCGCAAGAATACATGGCGCTGGTCTGGGGCGCCATTATCGGCTGGATTGTGTGGTCGGAAGTGCCGACAGCCTGGACCTGGCTGGGAGCGGCGATTGTGGCCGGGGCAGGCGGATATATTGCACTGCGCGAAGCGCGCGTGGCAGCTCGACAACAGACGCGGGTATAGTGCTACGCCTACAGGCGAGAGACACGTGGAGATAACGTTATGGAAGGCTTGAGAACGCCGGACGACCGGTTTGAAAACTTGCCGGGGTATGATTTTGCCCCCAATTATGTCGATGACCTGCCGGGCTATGAGGGCTTGCGGGTGCACTATCTGGATGACGGCCCGGTCGATGCGCTGCATACTTTCCTGTGCCTGCCGGGCGAACCGACATGGGCGTATCTGTATCGTCACATGATCCCGGTGTTTGCCGCGACCGGAGCTCGGGTCGTCGTGCCGGACTGGCTGGGCTTTGGCCGGTCCGACAAGCCGGTCAATGATGCCTCTTACACATTTCACTTTCATCGCGACATGATGCTGGCACTGATCAGCAGGCTGGATCTGTTCCACGTCACTCTGGTGGTGCAGGACTGGGGCGGCATTCTGGGCTTGACCCTGCCGGTTGAAATGCCCGACCGCTTCGAGCGGTTGATCGTCATGAATACGGCGATGCCGATCGGCGAAACCCTGGGCGCAGGTTTTGAAGGCTGGAAGGATTATTTGGCCAGCCAGCCGGATCTCGATTGTGCTGCCTTGATGAAACGTGCGGTGCCGCACCTGAGCGAGGCGGAAGCCGCAGCTTACGAGGCACCGTTTCTTGACATGGCGTACAAGGCAGGCGTGCGCCGGTTTCCGCAACTGGTGATGACTGAACCGAACATGGAAGGCATTGAGACGATGAAGCAGGCGCGCGCGTTCTGGACACAGGACTGGCTCGGTGAGAGTTTCATGGCAGTCGGCGCGCAGGATCCGGTGCTGGGCGTGCCGGTGATGAGCCGGTTACAAAAGATTATTCGCGGCTGCCCGGCACCTTTGGTGCTGGAAGATGCCGGACATTTCGTGCAGGAGTGGGGTGCGGATGTGGCACGCGCTGCACTTGCATCTTTCAGGAATTGACCTGTGACTGAGCTTGTTATTGAAGCCATGGGCGCGCGTGGCGAAGGCATCGCGCGCAAAGACGGTGCGCCTGTGTTTGTGCCCTACGCCTTGCCGGGTGAGCGCATCCGGGCCGACGTGAAAGGCGAGCGTGGCCGGTTGACAGAGGTGCTGGAGGTATCACCGGACAGGATTGAAGCGGCCTGTTCGTACTTCGGCAGATGCGGAGGGTGTCTGTTGCAGCACTGGTCGCAACAGCCCTATGCCCGATGGAAGCGGCAACTGGTGGTGGAAGCATTGTCCCGTAAAGGCCTGACGGATGTTGAAGTTGCGCCCGTGGTTGACGCACACGGGGCCGGACGCCGCCGGGTCACGTTGACGGTGGTCGGCGGAAAAGCCGGTTTTTCGGCGCACCGTTCGCATGATCACGTGGCGGTCGCCGCATGCCCGATACTGGTGCCTCAACTGGCAAGCGCCTGCGATATTGCGGCGCGCCTGGTTCAGACCCTGGGCCTCAAAAAGCCGCAGCGGGTGCATTTGCTGGCCAGTGATACCGGGCTTGATTGTGACCTGCCGGGCGTAGACGATCCGGACCTGGATGCGCGTGTGCGGGTGGCGGGGTTGGCGGAAGAGTTTGGCCTCGCCCGGCTGACAGCGTCCGGCGAAATGCTGATCGAGCGCGCCCGGCCGCTGCTGAGTGTTGACGGTGCAAAAGTGACACCGCCACCAGGTGGTTTTGCCCAGGCCACGGAGGCGGGCGAAAAGGCATTGGCGGCAATCGTCATACCCGCACTGGCGAGGCACTCCATCGTGGCGGATCTGTTTTCCGGATGGGGTGCGTTCGGATTACGGCTGGCCAGGGCTTCAAGAGTGCTGGCGGTGGATTCAGACAGGCGGGCGATTGCAGCCCTGCAGGCAGCCGTGCGCGGTGCGACCGGCCTGAAACCGGTGCTTGCGCGGGTTCATGATCTGATGGGTGAGCCGCTGACGGCACCTGAACTGAAAGGTATTACCGGCGTGGTGTTCGATCCGCCGCGGGCCGGCGCTGCGGCACAGGCAGCGGAACTGGTGGCAGCCGGGAGTATTCAGACAGTTGTGGGCGTGTCTTGTGATGCCGGTTCATTTGCGCGTGATGCAAGTGTGCTGGTCCAGGGCGGGTTCAAACTGGACCGTGTCGTGCCGGTGGATCAGTTCAAATATTCCGCACATGTGGAAATGGTGGGGGTTTTCAGCCGGTGAGCGTTGAACGCAAGGACAGGATCGATCTGGCCGGTGCCGGCTGGCTGGTCATATTCGCCCTGTTGATGGGCATTAACCAGGTGCTGGTGAAACTGGTAAACGCAGGTCTGGCGCCGGTATTCCAGGCTGGCCTTCGGTCGGTTTGCGCGCTGGTACCGGTGTTGATTTACGCGGTTTATGCCAGAAAAAAACTGTCGATCAGCGATGGCAGTTTTGTGCCGGGCCTGTTGTGTGGCACCCTGTTTGCTGCCGAATTCATGCTGACTTTCACGGCATTCGACTACACCTCCGTGGCGCGCGCCACGATGCTGTTTTACACGATGCCGTTCTGGCTGGCATGTGCAGCGCATTTTCTGATTCCGGGCGAGCGGTTGACGCCGCTTCGGGTGCTGGGTTTGCTGATGGCTGTTGCCGGGGTCGTCTGGGCGTTGGTGCACAATGATCATCCTGCCACCGAATATGCCCTGCTGGGCGACCTGATGTGCCTTGCTGCGTCACTGTGCTGGGCCGGTATCGCCCTGCTGGCACGCACAACCGCGCTGTCGAAATCCTCGCCTGAAATGCAACTGGTCTACCAGCTTGCGGTTTCCAGCGCGATCATGCTGCCGCTTGCCTTTATGTTTGGCGATCTGGTGCGTGATTTCACACCGCAAATCGCCGGCTTGTTTGCGTTTCAGGTTCTGGTGGTGGTGAGTTTCGGTTTTCTGATGTGGTTCCGCGTGCTGGCGATGTACCCGGCATCGGACATGGCATCATTCGGATTTCTGACGCCGTTGTTCGGGGTGATGTTCGGCTGGTTGATACTCAGCGAGACAATTACCCCGGACTTTATCGGAGCGCTGGCACTGGTGTGCGCCGGCATCGTACTGGTCAATCACAAGCGCAAGAAGGTCGCTACTGGTCAGCCGGTAGTGTGAGACAGTACCACGACACGCGACTTGATCGTGACCCGCAGATGAAGCTCGGCAATGTCCTGGTTCAGCAGGCGAATGCAGCCCGATGACAGGTTCTTGCCGATCGACGTGGGATCATTGGTGCCATGGATACGGTACAGCGTGTCCTGGCCGGCAAGATCGAACAGATAAAGCGCGCGAGCGCCAAGCGGATTTTCCGGCCCGCCCGGCATGCCGAGTGCCCATTTTGCTGCCTTGGGATCACGCGACACCATTTCAACCGGCGGCGTCCAGCGCGGCCAGCGTGCCTTGCGGGCGATGTAGGCCTCTCCTGCCCAGGTAAAGCCTGCCCGCCCGACGCCGATGCCATAACGCATCGCCATGCCACCTTCGCGAACATGATACAAATGCCGGTTGCTGGTATCCACGACGATGGTGCCGGGCCATTCGCTACCGGTATACTTGACCAGTTGACGGCGGAACTGCGGCTTGATGCTGGCCTGACTGACCTGCTCGATCGGATAGTCAATCGGCGACTCCAGTGGCGGCCGCTCACCTGGCGTCTGCTGTGCTTCGCCGGCATCCGGAGCCGGCTGATATTGCGGCTGTTGTTCTGCGGGCGCGTTGGTTGGCGAGACCGACCCCGTGATATCCCCGCGGCGCGAGGCACCGTCGTACCCGCCATTGCGTCTCAGCCAGTTGGAAATGCTGTCAATGTTGAAGGGTT
>JBDNEZ010000417.1:0-12156 GCA_041690095.1 Anderseniella sp. | reverse complement strand
CCGTAATCCATGTGGCCGTAGATGCGAACCCCATCGATTTCCTTGACGTCGACGCTGAAGAATTCAGCAATATCCTCATAGGCAGACCAGTTGACCGGTACACCCAGTTCATAGCCGTACTTGGCCTTGAACTTGTCTTTCAGGTCCGGCTTGTCAAACCAGTCCTTGCGGAACCAGTACAGGTTGGCGAACTGCTGATCCGGCAGCTGGTACAGCTTGCCGTCCGGGCCGGTGGTAAATGACTTGCCGATGAAGTCGTCCACATCAAGACCGGGATTGGTGACGCCTTTGCCCTCGCCTGCCATCCAGTCGGACAGGTTGACCGCCTGCTGCAGGCGCGAGTGGGTGCCGATCAGGTCGCTGTCATTGATATAGGCATCATACAGATTGCGGTTGGTCTGCATCTGGGTCTGCACGGCCTGCACAACCTCGCCTTCACCGAGAAGCTGATGGTTGACCTTGATGCCGGTGATGTCCTCAAACGCTTTGGTCAGTGTCTTGGATTCGTATTCATGGGTCGGAATGGTTTCCGACAGCACATTGATTTCCATGCCCTTGAACGGCTCTGCCGCCTTGATGAACCAGTCCATCTCTTTCAACTGGTCGTCCTTCGAGAGCACGGATGGCTGGAATTCGTCGTTTACCCACTTCTCTGCCGCGGCCATGTCGGCCTGCGCAGGAAGCGCTGCAGCGTTCAGTGCAAATACCGCAACCGACGCCAAAAGCAGCTTTTTCATGATGTCTCCTCCACATGATTGCATACGCACTCATTAACGACAGCGGTGCGTCATTCCTTCAGGACATAACGAATAAAAGTGAAAGTCAATGGTTTTCGAATTGATTTATTCGAAAATAATCGCAACTATTACGAAAACAACCGAAGGGATGCATCGTGACGGCACTGCCGCCCAGACAAACCGACATACTCGAGATCGCGCGCCGCGACGGCCGCGTCGATGTGGAGACGCTGGCGCATCGTTTTGACGTCACGCCGCAAACCATCCGCAAGGATCTCAACGACCTGTGCGACATCGAAAAGCTCAACCGGGTGCACGGCGGCGCGGTATTTCCGTCCAACACGGTCAACATGGCCTACCAGGCGCGTCGTGAAATTGCGGCGGATGGCAAGGCGCGCATTGCGCACGCGATTGCCGGGATGATCCCGGACAACTCGTCCCTGATTCTCAATATCGGCACCACCACCGAACAGGTTGCCCATGCCCTATGCCGTCACCAGGGCCTGATGGTCGTCACCAACAATCTCAACGTCGCCTACATACTGGCCGAGGCACCGGGCGTCGAAGTGGTGGTCTCCGGCGGCATGGTGCGCAAGGCCGATGGCGGCATAGTCGGCGCTGCAGCGATTGATCTCATCCGGCAGTTCAAGGTCGACTTTGCCGTGATCGGCACGTCTGCCATCGACGAGGAAGGCTCATTGCTTGACTTTGATTACCGCGAGGTGCGCGTGTCACAGGCTATTCTCGGCCAGGCGCGCACCAGCATTCTGGCGGCTGATGCCAGCAAGTTTGAACGCCGCGCGCCGGTACAGATCGGCAAGCTTGAAGACATCGATGTCTTCGTCACCGACGCGGAACCGCCGAGAAGCATTGCGAATATCTGCGCGTCTGCCAAAATCCATCTTGAAATTGCTGCTCAGGTTACCGAAGCGGAAAAGGCGGCTGAATGAACCAGCAGCCCCGTCATCCCGGCTCGCCGCCGCACTACGATGTATTGATCATCGGCGGCGGCATCAATGGCTGCGGCATTGCCCGCGACGCTGTCGGGCGGGGCTTTTCGGTGTGCCTGTGCGAGGCCGGCGATTTTGCCGGCGGCACGTCTTCTGCCTCGACAAAACTCGTGCATGGCGGCCTGCGCTATCTTGAACACTTCGAGTTTGCGCTGGTCCGCAAGGCGCTAAGGGAACGCGAGATCCTGTGGCAGATGGCACCGCACATCATCTGGCCGATGCGGTTTGTACTGCCGCATCATTCCGGCCTGCGTCCGGCATGGCTGCTCAGGCTGGGCCTGTTCGCGTATGACCACCTTGGCGGGCGCAAGCTGTTACCGCCGACATCCGGCGTGAACCTGCGCCACGACGCAGTCGGCAAGCCGCTCAAGCCGGAGTTCTCGAATGCCTTTGAATATTCAGACTGCTGGGTCGACGATTCCCGGCTGGTCGTCCTCAATGCCCTCGATGCTGCAGAACGAGGCGCCAGCATGCAGCCGCACACAAGGGTTGTCAGCGCGCAACGCGCCGCTGGCCAGGGGCACATCGAGACGCAAGACACACTTGATGGCTCCCGGCAAACCGTCACCGCCGGCACTGTCGTCAATGCGGCGGGACCCTGGGTCGACACGGTATTGAAGCAGGTGTTCGGGCAAAACGATGCCCGCAATGTTCGTCTGGTGCGTGGCAGCCACATTGTCATTGCGCGCAAATTTGCCCACGACAAGGCCTACATATTCCAGAATGCCGACAACCGCATTATCTTCGCAATCCCCTATGAAGGTGACTACACGCTGATCGGCACCACCGATGCCGAACATGGCGATGCGATGGACAAGCCCGAAATATCAGCCGGAGAAATCAACTATCTGTGCGAGATGGCGAGCCGGTATTTTGCTGATCCGGTGACCAAAGCGGATGTCGTGTGGACCTATTCCGGTGTGCGGCCGTTGTTTGATGATGGCGCCGGCAAGGCCCAGGAAGCCACTCGTGATTATGTGATACGAACCGATGGCGACAAGGCTACCGGATTGCTGATCAATATCTTCGGCGGCAAGATCACGACGTACCGGGTGCTGGCTGAAGACATTCTGAAGGATGTGGAAAACGCTCTGGGCGCCCGCCAGCCTGGCTGGACAGCAGGTGCTGCGCTTCCCGGCGGCGATTTTGCAGCGCAAGGCTTTGCCGCGCTGGTGAATGAATATGCCGACGCCCGCCCGCGTCTGGATCGTGCGCTGATCACCCGGCTGGTGCGCCACTACGGCACCAGGGCAACCGTCGTGCTGGGCGAGGTGCAAACAACCGCTGATCTCGGCAAGCCATTCGGCAACGGATTACATGAAGCTGAAGTTGTCTACCTGATGCGTCACGAATGGGCGCTTACGGCTGAAGACATCCTGTTCAGACGCACCAAACTGGGCATCGCCTTCAGCGCCGACCAGATACAGACCTTGCAAGCTTTCATGGATCGTGCTGCACAAACCATGAAGAAGTTGACCACCGAAACCGCCTGCAATTAGCTGACTGCAGGCACCCGGGAGCACATAATGGGCACTTACGTACTGGCCATCGATCAGGGCACCACATCAACGCGTGCCATCATTTTTGATCGCGACCAGAAAATAGTCGCGCAGGATCAGCAGGAGTTTACCCAGCATTTCCCGAGGTCCGGCTGGGTGGAACATGACCCCGAAGACATCTGGACAAGCGTGGTTGCAACCTGCAAAAACGCGATCGGTAAAGCTGCGATCAAGGCCTCGGACATTGCCGCAATCGGCATCACCAACCAGCGCGAAACCACCGTCATGTGGGATCGCGCAACCGGCAAATGCGTCCACAGGGCCATCGTCTGGCAGGACCGGCGCACCGCTGATTTCTGCACCGATCTCAAGCAGGCAGGGCATGAGAAAACCTTCACCACCCGGACCGGCCTGCTGCTCGATCCGTATTTTTCCGGCACCAAGGCTGCCTGGCTGCTGGACAAGGTGAAAGGCTTGCGCAAAAGGGCCGAAGCAGGCCGCATTGCCTCTGGCACGATCGACAGTTTCCTGATCTGGCGGCTGACCGGGGGAGCATCCCACGTAACCGATGCCACCAATGCCTCGCGCACGCTGATGTACAATATCAAGACCAACAAATGGGATGCGAGCCTGCTCAAACTGCTTGGCGTCCCGGCCAGCGTTCTGCCTAAGGTTCTCGACTGTGCCGCAGATTTCGGTGTCACCGACCCGTCGATCCTGGGAGCGGCAATACCGATACTGGGCGTAGCGGGCGATCAACAGGCCGCCACCATGGGCAATGCCTGCTTCAAGCCCGGCATGATGAAATCAACCTACGGAACCGGATGCTTCGCCCTGCTCAATACCGGCTCCGACATGGTGCGCTCCAGGAACCGCCTGCTGACCACCATCGCCTATCGCCTCGACGGCAAGACCACCTACGCGCTGGAAGGCTCGATCTTCATGGCCGGTGCAACCGTGCAGTGGTTGCGTGACGAGATGGGGTTCCTGAAGGCCGCCGGCGACAGCGGCACCATGGCGGCCCGGGCTGATCCGGAGCAGGATGTCTATCTGGTGCCCGCGTTCACCGGGCTCGGCGCGCCGCATTGGGACGCAACTGCCCGTGGCGCGATTTTTGGCCTCACCCGTGCATCCGGCCCCAATGAACTGGCCCACGCCGCGCTTGAGGCAGTGTGTTACCAGACCCATGATTTACTGTCGGCCATGCACAAGGACTGGAAATCAGAAGCTGCGCGGAAAACCGTGCTTCGGGTTGATGGCGGCATGGTCGCATCAGACTGGACCATGCAGCGGCTGGCAGACATTCTGAATGCACCTGTTGACCGCCCGCAGGTTCTGGAAACCACGGCTTTGGGGGCAGCCTGGCTTGCTGCATCGCGCGCCGGTTTGTGGCCGGACGCTGCCGGCTTTGCGAAATCCTGGGCACTGGAACATCGCTTCAAACCGAAGATGAAAGAGACCGTTCGCCAGCGCAAAATCGCCGGCTGGAACGATGCTGTCAGGCGAACCCTGAGCTCATAACCGTGATCCATGCCATCGCATGATCAATGACCTGCCGGTGGTCCCGGCTCATCCATCAGATGACAGGCAACCAGAGACTTGCCGGACAGCTGCAACTGCGGTGTTTCAACCGGGCACCTGTTGAATGCGACCGGGCAGCGTGGATGAAAGGCACACCCCGTCGGCGGATCAATCGGTGACGGCAGTTCACCCTTGAGCAGGACACGGTCTTTCTTGCGGCCGGGAATTGGCACCGGTGTCGCTGACAACAGCGCTTGTGTATAAGGGTGCGTCGGATTGTCGAACAAGACCTCCCGGGCCGCCTGCTCCACCGGTTTGCCCAGATACATCACCATCACCTCGTCCGCGATGTGCTTGACCACCGACAGGTCATGCGAGATGAACAGGTAGGCCAGTTGCAGCTTGTCCTGCAGTTCACCGAGCAGGTTCAGCACCTGCGCCTGGATCGAGACATCCAGCGCCGATACGGGTTCATCCAGCACCAGAATATCCGGGTCCAGCATCAGGGCACGCGCTATGGCGATGCGCTGGCGCTGGCCGCCGGAAAACATGTGCGGATAGCGGTCATAATGTTCCGGACGCAGGCCCACCGACTGCATCATGGCGCGCGCCTTGTCGGCTCTTTCCGCCTTCGACAGCGGCGTGTTCATCAGCAGCGGTTCTTCCAGCGCAGATCCGATTTTCTGGCGTGGATTGAGCGACCCGTACGGGTTTTGAAAAACCATTTGCACCCTGGGCCGCAATCTGCGGCGAACCGCCTTGTCTCCGCTAGCCAGTTCCTCACCGGCAATTTGCAGCGATCCCGCTGTGGGTTCCTCGATCATGGTCACCAGACGCGCCAGCGTGGACTTGCCGCATCCAGACTCTCCCACTACGGCCAGGGTTTTTTTCCGGCTCAACTGGAAACTCACCCCGTCCAGTGCCTTAACAGTGGCTGGCTTGCTGAACAGGCGGCCCGGCAGCAGGTAATGCTTTTTCAGGTCGCTTGCGCGCAGGACTATATCGTCGCTCATGCCGTCACCTTGCTTGTCGGGTGGTGCAGCGGCTTGCCCTTGACCAATGGATAGTGACACAGCGCCGAGCCCAGTTCGGCAGACGCGCGCGGTGGTAATTGTGTCCGGCACACATCGGTGGCATGGGCACACCGGGGTGAAAACAGGCACCCGTCAGGCCTGTCGAACTGGCCAGGCACCACGCCCGGTATGGATGGCAGCATGCGCGATGTTGCGCGTTCCGGCAGTGCCGCCAGCAATGCAGCCGTATAGGGGTGATGCGGTTGCGAAAACAACTCCACCACCGGCTGCTCTTCAACCTTCTGGCCGGCATATTGCACACTGACGCGCTGCGCCGTTTCTGCCACCACCCCCATGTCATGGGTGATCAGAACCAGCCCCATGCCGGTCTCGCGCTGGACCTGCAGCAACAGGTCGAGAATCTGCGCCTGGATGGTGACATCGAGCGCCGTCGTCGGTTCATCGGCAACCAGCAGTTTCGGGTTGCACGAGATCGCCATGGCGATCATCACGCGCTGGCTCATGCCGCCGGACAACTGATGCGGAAAGGCACTGAGGCGTTTTTCGGGTGCCGGGATGCCAACCAGATCCAGCAGTTCGATACTGCGCGCCTTACACTGAGTGCGTGACATGCCCAGATGAACACGTAACGTTTCGCCCAGCTGGAAGCCGACAGTGAAGCATGGATTGAGGCTCGACATGGGCTCCTGGAAAATCATGGCAATGTCCTTGCCGATAACCTGGCGGCGCTGGCGGGCCGATAGCGTGAGCAGGTCCTTACCATCGAAATTCAACCGGTCTGCAGTCACCGTCGCGGTCCACGGCAACAGGCCCATCATGGCCAGCATAGCGACCGACTTGCCGGAACCGGATTCGCCCACAATGGCCAGCACATCGTTCGGGTCCAGCCTGAGCGACAAGCCGTCCACAGCGCGAAACGCACCGCCAGCGGTGGCAAATTCGACTGTCAGGTTTTCAATCTCGAGCAGGGCCATGGTTGTTGAATTTTCACCTTTGTAGTACTATGTCAGCTATGGAGACAAAATCATGAGCACGAAACCGCTTCCCATGCCGCCAATGCGGCCAATCAATGGTCCGACGGGTCCAAAGCCCGGCTATTAAACTGCTATTTGTCATCGCTTGACTGCTCCAGTGCGTCTATCGCATCGATTGCCAGGCGACCGGCCTCACTGCGCAATTCGATATAATCCCTGTAAACATCTATTTTGCGCTCTGCCTCAAGTGCCGTATATCGCTCGCCGCGCATGTCTTCGGCAAGTTGCGCAATGACATCGACCTGCTGATAGTAGCGTATCACTGCTTCGATGACATCGCCTGGCAGGATTTGTATCTCGCCCACAATGGCCTCGAACGCAGGGTTCGCCGTTTCCTTCGGCACAAACGGTGTAAACGATGGCGTACGGCCCGCACCGGCCAGGATCTGGCGCGCCATCTGATCAACATGCCCGGCGTCGTCCTGCATGATCCAGCGCGGCACATGGCAGCTGATCTCGGCGCGCAGCGCAATCTTGCAATCGCGTATGCGCTCGGCACGGCGGCCATTGTCCAGTCTGCGCTCGTGTTGATAGCCCACATACCAGCCGATCATGGTCACCAGGGCCGCAATAGCGGCTGCTACAAGTGCCGGTCCTATCAACATCGAACCGTCCATCGCCTCAACTCCGCTTCAGCTTGGGGTCGAGCGCATCGCGCAGGCCATCGCCCATCAGGTTGATGGCCAGCACCGTGAGCAGAATCGCCAGCCCCGGCAGCGTCACCACCCACCAGGCGCGCAGAATGAACTCACGCGCCTCTGCCAGCATGGTGCCCCACTCCGGCGTCGGCGGTTGCGCTCCCATGCCCAGAAACCCCAGCGCTGCTGCATCGAGGATGGCCGTTGAAAACGACAGCGCGGCCTGTACGATCAACGGCGCCATGCAGTTGGGCAGGATGGTGTAGAACATCAGACGCAACGGCCTGACGCCTGCGACCTTGGCTGCGGTCACGTAGTCCTTGTTTCTTTCTCCCAGTACCGCCGCCCGGGTCAGCCGCACATAATGCGGTTGCTGGACAATGGCGATGGCCACCATGGCATTGGTGAGGCTGGGCCCGAGAATGGCGACCAGCACCAGCGCCAGCAGCAGGCTCGGAAACGACAGGATGATATCCATCAACCGCATGATCAAGGTATCGACTGTACCGCCGACAAAACCCGCAATCAGCCCGACAGTCACCCCGACAACCATGGCCCCGACCACGACGATACAGCCCACAAACAACGAATAGCGGCTGCCGTAGATCAGGCGTGAGAGCATGTCACGGCCAACTGCGTCGGTACCCAGGAGGAATCGCCAGTCGCCACCATCCTGCCACACCGGCGGGGTGAGCAGCGCATCGCGGTACTGCGTCGTGGCACCATGCGGCGCAATCACATCGGCCAGCAACGCAATCAGGCAGACACCGAAGAAGAACCACATGCCGATAACGGCGCCCCGGTTCTCGCTGAAATAGTGCCAGAACTCCTGCAGCAGCGCGCGCGTGCCAGTGCTTCGGGTATCTGCCGGTGTGTCGATGGTGTGCTCGCTCATGGTCTCGTCACCTCACATGCCGGATGCGCGGATTGACCAGCCCGTACAACAGGTCAACGATGAGGTTCACCGTCATCACGATCACCGCGATCATCAACAGACCGCCTTGCACCGACGGATAGTCACGCCGGAATATACTGTCCACCATCCATTTGCCGATACCCGGCCACGAAAAAATCGTCTCTGTGAGGATGGCGCCGGCAAGCAGCACACCGACCTGCAGTCCAATGGTGGTGATCACCGGTATCATTGCATTGCGCAAGGCGTGAATACCGACCACGCGCAGCGGCGACAGGCCCTTGGCGCGCGCGGTGCGAACATAGTCCTCGCTCAGCACTTCCAGCATGGCTGATCTGGTCTGGCGTGCAACCACGGCCAGCGGAATGGTGCCAAGCACAATCGTGGGCAGGATGAGATGCGACAGCGCCGACGAGAACGCACCTTTCTGGCCGGACAACAGGCTGTCGATCAGCATGAAACCGGTGACCGGCTTGAAGAAATACAGCAACGATATGCGCCCGGACACCGGCGTCCAGCCCAGAATGCCCGAAAACAGGATGATCAGCAGCAGCCCCCACCAGAAAATCGGCATTGAATAGCCGATCAGGGCGGTTCCCATAATCGTCTGGTCCGGCCACGACCCGCGCCGGGTTGCAGCATAAATACCGGCTGGCACGCCAATGGCGACGGCAAACACAATGGCACACACCGACAGTTCCAGCGTGGCGGGAAACAGGGTGAAGAATTCATCCCAGACCGGCCTTTTGGTGACCAGCGAATTGCCCAGATCCCCCTGCAGCGCAGAGAAGAAGTAATCCAGGTACTGCTCGTAGATCGGCCGGTCGAAACCGAATTGCTGCATCAGCGCCGCATGCCGTTCAGGCGATACGCCGCGCTCTCCCGCCATCAGCAATACCGGATCACCCGGCAGCACCCTGATGAAAGCAAACGCCGCAATGGTTACCCCGATGAAAGTCGGGATAATCAGTCCGATGCGCCGGATAAGAAATGCTAGCATGCAGCCCCGCATCCCGCCGTGGCTTCAACCTGGAGACCCCGGCGGGTACATTTGATTTCAGCGATTTCCGGCCTACTCGGCGATATCCACGCCGTCGAACCAGTGCCCGCCGAGCGGATCCATCACATAGCCCGATACTTTTTTCGACATCGGCATGAACACCACTGAATGGGCAATGGTTGCCCATGGTGCTTCGCGCTTGAACACCACCTGCGCGTCTTCATAGAGCTTGGTGCGCTCGGCCTTGTCGGACACGACCTTGGCCTTCTGGATCAGGTCTTCAAACTCCTTGTTGCACCACTGCGCGCGATTTGATCCGCCGACGCCGTCACAGCCCAGCAGGACAGCAAGGAAGTTGTCGGGATCGCCATTGTCGCCGGTCCATCCCAGCAGCACCGCCCCGTCACGGTCCTTTTCCTTGGACAGTTTGAGATACTCGCCCCACTCATAGGACACGATTTCGACACCGACACCGATCTTGGAGAAATCCGACTGGATCAGTTCAGCCATGCGCCGGGCATTCGGGTTGTAGGGACGCTGTACCGGCATCGCCCAGATCTTCATCTTCAGGTCCTTGACCCCGGCAGCTTCAAGCATTTTTTTGGCCGCCTCGGGATCATAAGGATCATCCTGGACGGCATTGTTGTACGACCACATGGTCGGCGGAATCGGGTTCTTGGCGGCCTTGCCGGCCCCCTGGAAAACCGCTTCCAGAATGGATTGCTTGTTGATCGCCATGTTCAGGGCCTTGCGGACTTCCGTCTTGTCGAACGGTGGCACCAGCGCGTTGTAGGCCAGATAGCCGACATTGAGGCCTTCCTGCTCCATCATCTGCAGGTTTGCATCTGCCTTGAGATCTTCCAGGTCTGCCGGGTTCGGATACGCCGCAACGTGGCACTCTCCGGCTTTCAGCTTCTGCTGGCGTACCGATGCATCCGTGGTGATCGCAAACACCAGATCGTCAATCGACTGCTTGCCGCCCCAGTAGCCCTCATGGGCTGCATAGCGGATAACGGCGTCTTTCTGATAGGCCACGAACTTGAACGGGCCGGTGCCGACAGGCTGCTGGTTCAGCAGTTCCTTCTTGCCGTCGGCTTCCAGCTTGGCGGCATATTCAGCCGACATGATGGATGCAAAGTCCATCGCCAGGTTGGCGATCATCGGCGCTTCCGGCCGGTTCAGTACGAATTTGACCGTATTGTCGTCGACCTTTTCAATCGATTTGATCAGGTCGGGCATCGACATGCCGTCAAAATATTCCCAGGCAATACCGGCGGTATACTGGTTCCAGGGATGATCCTTCTTCAACTGGCGCTCGAACGAGAACACCACATCATCGGCGTTGAAGTCGCGGCTCGGCGTGAAGAACTCGGTGGTCTGGAACTTGACGCCCTGGCGCAGCTTGAACGTGTACTCGAGACCGTCGGAGGAGACTTTCCAGCTTTCAGCAAGACCGGGGATGACTTCAGATGTGCCGCGTTTGAATTCGACCAGCCGGTTATACAAGGGCTTCGATGACGCATCGAACGTGGTGCCGGCGGTGAACGGCGCCGGATCGAAACCTTCAGGTGAGCCTTCGGAACAATAGACCAGTGTCTTTGACTGCGCGGCACCTGATGCCAGCATGGTGGCACCCAGCAGAGTGGCCATAAGTAGCTTTGATTTTCGCATGGTTGTCTTCTCCTGTTGTACAGACTGACAAATTAATCCGGGTAAGGCGGATCAGGCATGAAAGCATCTTTCTGCACCCGTGCCTACCGTGGAATTGGCACCAAATCCGAAATTAGCTGCCGGCTATTCCGTTGCCCGCAGTTCGCTCACCATGCGCGCATTTTCTATGGCTATGACGGCCTGGTCAGCAAACATCCGGGCCAGCTCAAGAGTCTTGCTGCCGAACGGGCGCACCTGCTGGCGATAGATAGTGAAGGCACCGATCAGGCGGTCTCCTGCCAGCATGGGAATCGCCGTGAACGACCGCGCACCACCCAATTCGACGGTAGCGTCCCGCAATGGATCACCCCGGCGATAGATTTCCTCGGCGCGAACGTCGGCAATGTTCACGATGTCCCGGCTGGCGATCATGCGGCCAAGTCCGGTTTGCGGGCTGACCTGGAATTCACCTTGCGCAACAAACCAGTCCCGGAATGGTTGAGGAATTTTCCTGAAGTGTGTGGCCCTGCATCCGCTGTGCGCCTTGTACTCCAGCAATATTCCGAATTCAGCGTCGCACAGTTCGAGTGCATAGCCGAGAACGGCGGCAATTACGTCATCGATCTGACCATCGGATCTGCTGATGATTCTGAGCACCTCGCTGAGCGCCCGTTCCCGGCTGATTGCTTCTTCGAGGCTCAGTGCAAGTTCGGATATCAACGCTGTCTGATCGTCCTGATTCTGGTATTGCGGATCAGGGACTTCAAGCAATTTGTGAAGCTCGAGCTTGGAAGATATCCCAAGTTTTCGATAGATCGAGGCCAGGTGCGTACGAACAGTGGACGGCGCGATGCACAGCCGTTCGGCAATCCGGTGGTAGTTGTCACCGTTTGCATAAGCGCGGGCGATTTCACGCTCTCTCGAACTTAGATCATCTTCAAGCAAACGCCACCCTCATTCAATCGATGCCCTGAATCCGTACCCCATAAGGTCACCGGGTCGGTTGGGATACTGCATATGCAGTAGCTGAAATACAGCATCCGGTCGATATCCAACTGACCCGGGCAGCCTTTAGGATCGATCCCGGATGATTGATGCGACAGTGTATGAACCAAACCTG
>JBDNEZ010000416.1:0-4333 GCA_041690095.1 Anderseniella sp. | reverse complement strand
GATGAACTACAATTTCGTTTGGTATCACGCCCGGGAAATCGTCATCTCGCTGGAATATGAACAAAGCCCGGTACATTGACTGTACCGGGCTTTTTGATGATCGAAAGACTCAAGGTGGCCAGAATTACTCAGCCGCCACTTTCGGTGCGTGAATGTCCTTCATGACCTTCGTAACGTGTTCTTCGTGCAGGTCATAGTCGGCCTTGCGTGCATGGGTCAGATCGATTTCCGGTGCAAAGTCGCCATCTGTTTTCACGCCCCGAATTGCGACCGCCAATGCCTTCAGCGGGTTGGCCGTGGCATCAAGCGCTGCGGTTGGTTCAAAGCCGCAATGCGCCATGCAGTTGGCACACTTGTCATAGCGGCCGGTTCCGTAAGCTTCCCAGTCGGTCGTTTCTATGAGTTCCTTGTAAGTGGACACATAGCCTTCACCGAGCAGATAGCACGGCTTTTGCCAGCCAAAAACATTGCGTGTCGGCATGCCCCAGGGAGTGCACATGTACTCCTGATTGCCGGCCAGAAAGTCGAGGAACAAGGTTGAGTGAGACAGTTTCCAGTTCTTGCCCTTGCCATGCTTGAACACTTCGCGGAACAACTGCTTGGTCTTGCGCCGCGACAGGAAGCTTTCCTGATCCGGCGCACGTTCATACATGAATCCGGGAGAGATCGAGACATTGACGTCCATCGCGGTGGTCATGTCGAGGAATTTGGCAATATCTTCCGGTGCGTGTCCATCAAAGATGGTGGCGTTGGCATTGACCTGGAAGCCCTTTGCCTGGGCCGCCTTGATCGCGGAAATAGCACGGTCATAGACGCCGGTCTGGCATACGGACCTGTCGTGATGATCTTTGAGACCATCAAGATGCACCGAGAAGAACAGAAAAGGTGACGGCTTGAACAGATGCAACTTCTTTTCCAGAAGCAGCGCATTGGTGCACAGCGACACATATTTTTTACGCGCGATAATGCCCTCGACGATCTCGCCGATTTCCTTGTGGATAAGCGGCTCACCGCCGGGAATCGCAACAATCGGCGCACCACATTCATCAACCGCATCGAGGCAGTCCTTGACCGACAGGCGCTTGTCGAGAATTGGTTTCGGGTAATCAATCTTGCCGCAACCGGCACATGCCAGATTGCACTTGAACAACGGTTCGAGCATCAAAACCAATGGGTAATGCTTGTTACCCTTGAGTTTCTGTTTCATCACATAGGCGCCGACGCGCGCTTGCTGCATAAATGGTACCGACACAGGTCTACTACCTTTTGTTGTTCGAGTTTGGGAAGTGCCCCCACAAATCAGAAGACACGTTTAAGTATGCCACTATGGCAAGGTCAAGGCTTTCCGTCCACGGTGTGCTCTTTAGCCACTGGCAGTTTGTGCATTCTCGAGAATGTCCAGTGCATCAGTTGCGGCAAGACCACAAGTGTACAAATCAGCGTGACAAGAATGGCGATGGTCAGCAATTCACCCATACTGGCCATGCCGCGATGGCCGGACAACCACAATGTCCCGAACGAACCAATCGTTGTGAGGGCGGAGATCAGGACTGCTCTTGGCGTAGACGTGCCGGTAACATCGGTCGCCACGGCCTCCTCGCGGGCCCGCATGACATAGTGGATCGACGAGTCCACCCCAAGACCCAACAGGAGCGGCAGAACGATGACATTGGCAAAGTTGAATGGCGACTGGAACACGACCGTATACCCCACCATCAGGCACGCCGACAGCAACAGCGGCGACAGCACCAGCAACACGTCGCACACGCGCCGGAATGCCGGCCACGCCAACAGCACCACCATCACCAGAGCGGCCAGCGTCGCCAGTATCATGGCGCGGGCAACCGCGTCCGCCGAGCCTGCAATATCCACAGGTGAACCTGATACCAGCGGGTCAACTGATTGCATGGCGGTCACAAATTCTTCCAGGTTGCCCGAATTGCGCATGTTCTTGGCAGGCACCACTTCGAGCCGCCATCGACCGTCAGGGGCAACAAACCGCTCTCGCAAACTTGTCTGCAGCGCATCAACACTTACAGTGCTGGTTGTGGCCAGGCGATTGATATCGGCCAGCATGACCGGCAGGCCGACAAACAACTGTGTCTCGAGCTTTTGTCTTGCCTCGGCATTGCCTTTGTTGCTTTCGTCAAAGGCCACAATTGCGTTATTCAAGCGCTTTGCCGACGCCGCCAGAGGTGCAGGCGCATCCTTCACCTGTGACAATGCCTTCATGTTTGTAGAGATGCTGGCCATCATTCGTCTGCGAACCAAATCGCCGACATCAGAACCTGTATTCACCGCGCGTGGAATCACATCGCGCAACGGATGCAGCTCTGCGAGTTTTGCTGCCTGATCTGTCGGCAGGAAATCGGTGATGGAATGCACCTTTTTGACTGCGGGCAGCGCGTTCAGTTTTTCGATTAGTTCGCGTGCCGGTAGACCGGGTTCAACAAGCACCTGACCGGCATAAATTTCGCCTGGCTGGTCATCCAGTATCTTCATGAACGCCTTGACGGTGGGCGCTGAGGGATCCTTCAAATTTATCGGATCACCATCAAAGCGGGCTTCAGTGAACGCAAACAGTGAGCCTGCAGCAAGCGCCAGAATCATCAGCGCAGCAATAGTGCGCAACCACGAAGTGCCGGACGAACTCTTACCGGATACCGACTTCAGGCTGGCCATGTTGCGGGTAAATTTCTCCTGCTTGCCGGGCAGCAGGGTGAGGATGGCAGGTACCAGTGTGATGGATGCGACAAATGCGATGACCAGGCCACCGGCCGCGATGATACCGAGCTGGGCCATGCCCACAAAATCAGTGGGTGAGAAGGCCAGAAAGGCTAGTGCGGTAGTCACCGTGCACAAAGCAAGTGCCGGTCCTGTCTTGCGGACCGCATTTACGGCGGCATCCGGGCCTGTTTCGCCCTTGGCGCGATGCTCTGCGAACCGCAAGATAACATGTACCGCGTAATCAATGCCCAGCCCGATAAACAACACAGCAAAGGCAACCGAGATCATGTTCAGATAGCCAACGGTCAGGGTTGCGAACCCGGCATTGATCAGGAATCCCAGAACGATCAGGCTAAGGGCTGGAATAACCAGGACAATTGCGGGTAATCCAAAGAACATGGTCAATGTGACCAGCGTGAACGATATAATCCCGGCGATAGCCGCGCCCTTGGTCACGGCTTCAAATTCTTCCGCGTTCAAAGCAGCTTCACCGGTCAACTCAACAGAGACCTTGCCGTCAGCGGTTATGGCAGCATCAGACATCAGCCTGCGTGCCTCTGCCATTGGCAGCGCCGCAGACTCGATCTCGGAAAAATCAAGAATTGGCTGGCTCAGTACGAACCAGCGCTTTTCAGTAAGCTTTGGCCCGCGGCCCGTACCGCCCAGGCCTGACCAGTCCAGTGGCGCCGACTGTCCGACAGTCTCCCCTTCAACCGTCCTTGCAATGGCATTGAGAAATACGTCAACCCCTTCCGGAGCCCGGCCGGCCTGGGTGTAAGCCGTAATTTCGTTCAGCACACCTGACAGGCCGGCCATGTTCGGCTGGTCTGCAAGGGCATTGAACGTCGCAGCAGAGTTCTTGATCTGGTCCGCAACATTTTTCACATCCGCCGTGTCGGCGTAGAGAATGCCGTATTCGTCAAAAAACGCACCAACACCGGGCGCAACCACGTGTTGAAACAGATCAGGCCGGGCCAGCAGAGCCTTCTCAACACGCTCTGCAGCCTTGCGGCTTTCCTCGGGATCGTCGCTTTCCACTATGAACAGAAAGTTGTTTTCAATTGCCGGAAAAGTCTTGGAAAACTGCTTGTACTGCTTGCGGAAATCCAGGCTGTTGGAGATCATCAGGCCTGGGTCGGTATCGACTTTCAACCTGGTTGCAGCCAGCCCCGCCCCCAGGCCCGCCAACACGACAAACACTACAATAACAACCCACGCGTGGTTGGTGCATGCCCGTGCGATATGCGCAAATGCTTCACCCGATTTCAGTGCAGCAATAACACCGTTTGCGTGGACATCAGCCGCTTTTTCGGACGCTCCGCTATCACATGCCAGCGGGGCCGCATTGGTCGATTGCGCATGGTTTTCCAGCACCGACCGAGTGGCAGGTTTATTGCGCCTTCGTCTCGCAAGAGCCTTGCGAGCAACCGATCCGCGCGCCGTGCGCCTGGTAGTCGTCATGCGGTAGCCCTGGTCTTTTCATCCGGACGCGCGAGCGCATTCTTGGCAATTCGGGCCAGGCTTTCCCAGGCCGGGCCGGGAAACTTGTGAAGGTCTCTCATCACCTTGTCGAAAGCTGTGACAAACCAGTCGACATCTGCCTCGT
>JBDNEZ010000415.1:0-8048 GCA_041690095.1 Anderseniella sp. | reverse complement strand
TCAGGGCAAGCGACATGACTACAGTGCGATTCTATTGCCATCAACCTAGCAAATATGGCAGCAGCAGGCAACTTTGTGACAATCTTTTCCGGGATTAAAATGAACGTGGTAACCTGTTGTTTCAACGTTGCAAAACCGAGTTATTTCAGCAAGTCGACGGAGATCTCCCTGCCGCCGGTCCCATGCACGGAATCATTGGCTCGAAGCGTCACTGAAACAACACCGTCCGGCACGCTCACGCCGCGCAAAGAACGAGTGAAGGGCTGCTCGGTTTCATGCGGGTGCAGCAACGTCCGGGTGCCCAGCACCGTACCGTCAGGGGTCACGACATCCCACCGGTTGGCATAATGATCCCAGCCTTCATCATCGTGCGATACAGTTACATCGAATGACCATGTGCCATCAGATGCCCTGGCCGCCTCGACACCGACAATGTCGGCTTCTCCGGCAACACATATCCCTGTCATCATCAACAGCATCAGTGCTGCAGTGTGCGCCAGACATTGTACCCGCATGATTTTTCCCTTAGTTCTTTTGCTTCAATGAATCATACGGGCTCCTGTCAGGTACCCGCAAATCACAATACCGGATCACAAAACACCATGGCGTCAGGCAGTTCGCAAACGGTCATCATTGCAGCACTTGTTGGCAATGGCGCAATTGCCTGCACAAAATTTGCAGCGTCCGTGTTCACGGGATCCTCAGCCATGCTGTCGGAAGCCATCCATTCGCTGGTCGACACGGGAAATCAGGGACTGCTGCTGTACGGTTTGAGAAAATCAAAGCGTCCTGCTGACAAAGCCCACCCGTTCGGCTATGGCCGAGAATTGTATTTTTGGGCCTTTGTCGTCGCGCTGTTGATTTTCTCCATTGGTGCCGGTGTCTCTCTGTATGAAGGCATTCACAAGGTCAGGAACCCTGAACCCATCACTTCGCCGATCATCAACTACGTGGTGCTTGGTCTTGCCATGGTATTTGAAGGGGTCGCTTTTTTTCTGGCGGCCAGGGAATTCAACAGGCGGCGCGGCAAGGTTCCGGTCTGGCGGGCTGTCCGGCAGAGCAAGGACCCGGGACTGTTCACTGTATTGTTTGACGATGCCGCTGCGATGGTCGGCCTTGTGATCGCCTTTACAGGACTGCTGGCGGCAGAGTATTTCGCCTTGCCGTGGATGGACGGCGCTGCCTCCATCGGGATCGGCCTGCTGTTGGGCGGCGTTGCCATTTTCCTGTGTTTCGAGACCAAGGGTCTGCTGATTGGCGAGGCCGTATCGGATGAGTTCACAGCCAGCTTGAACACCGTCATCAACGCATCGGAAGTCGTCAACCAGATCAACGAGCTGCGCACCATGCACATGGGCCCGGAAGACGTATTGGTGGCTGTATCGCTGGAAGTCCGTGACGACATGGACACCGGCACACTGGAAGACGCCATTTATGCCCTTGAACAGGACATTCGCAAAGCGCACCCGGAAGTCAAACGCCTGTTCATCGAAATTCAGTCAGGTGAACATCACACCGAGCAGGTATGGCTGTCGCAACTCAAGCGAAACTGAGACACCGACGATCGAATCCCGGACACGCTTTATTTGACGCGCATTTTGATCCCAAAACCGATCGTATCAAATCTGTTGTTGCTGCTCCACGGATTCTGGCGACCCTAAAGCGGTTTGCTCCAGAGCATCATCCGATCAGATGAAATCACTTGTTCGGATAAAGACCCTCGATTCCCGTAAGTTAGAGCAATTTCATCCCTTCGTATTGAGCGCAAAACGCTTTAATATTTAGAGAAAGTGATGCCTGCGACCCGGTAGGAATTACCGGATCTGGTCACTGAAGAGCAACGCGTTGCACCATTCATCCATTTATTGAATTTGATGCACAACTGGTTCTTGGCCACCCGCCAGATACCTGTATCGCGGTCGCCGTCCCACCTGGCTGACAGGTGCCCGCCTCGGCTCATGCGCATGGTTACTTTCGATCCCATGATCTTCGCTTTCGCGCGACCCGGAATGAATTTCTTGATTTCCTTGGCCGACAGCATCTCACCGGCAGATGACACGCTCGTATTGGCAGCAAGGATAAACACACCGCATGCGGCAGCTATCAAAAACTTCTTCATTCAGACATTCCCCAAATCTAATTTGGTTCCCCGTGGCGCTCACCATCGCGGAGCCACGCAAGAACGATAAAATCGTCAGGCCCTGCCGACACCACTGGCCACCAAATGTGCTCATCGTGAGGCAAATCGGCGTCGCAAATGCCGCACCGCAGCATAAACCCTACCTAACAACGCGCGAAGCCGGGTTTAGTTGCCTCAAGGTTAACGGAATCCGGCTAAATTGCTGTTTTTGGTACTAACCGTTCCAAAACCAACATGCCTATCGAATGATTCGGAACCACGTTTTCTTGAGCTCCGGCAACCGGTGTTGCGAGACATGAAATGGCGCTGACGCATCGGTTTTTCTCGACCCGTGCGTTCCCAAAGCGTGTCGCGCTCAATAGGGTTCATTTGATGGCGTCAAATCCGTTCATTCGGCTAGGCGCGGAGCGCAGCGCGATGCGGTGCATCGGGCAAGCAATGCAACGCACCCGATGTGCCGCTATGACCTACCCAAAGGGCCGGGCACTTTTTCCCGCCGGCTATGTTGCGCGCCGCTTGTGGTACATGTACCACGGCGCGACACGCGCCTTGTCGGCGGAAAAAATCGCTCCGGTGAAATGGGTCGCTGTTACTGAGATCTGGTAATAGATCAGGATTATCCGAACAGATGATTCCACCTGATCGGATGAGGCTCTAGAACGGAACTTCGTCATCCATGTCGTCTCTGGCGAATGAAGGCGCATCATCGCCCTGACGTCCCGCACCCCCACCTTGCTGCGGGCGTTGCATCGGATTTGAACGACCGAAATCCCCGCCACTGTCCTGACTCGAGCCTGCGGACTCTGCGGCCCCGCCCTGGCGACCATCCAGCATCACAAGGGTTGAATTGAAGTTCTGCAGCACGACCTCGGTCGAATACCGGTCATTGCCGTCCTTGTCCTGCCATTTGCGGGTCTGCAATTGGCCCTCCAGATAGACCTTGGAGCCCTTTTTCAGATATTGCTCTACAATCTTGCACAGGCCTTCGGAAAAGATCACCACCGTATGCCACTCAGTCTTTTCGCGACGCTCCCCGGAATTGCGGTCGCGCCACGTCTCCGACGTGGCAATGCGCAGGTTGGCGATGGGCCGGCCATCCTGCGTGTGACGGATTTCAGGATCAGCACCCAGATTACCGATCAGGATTACCTTGTTGATTGAACCGGCCATGTTGCTCACTCCTCATAGCTGTTTGTCGCCAGACACTAGACTTTTCACCATTGCCCTGCCAGCCTGCTGGAGACCTTGTCCACAGCCGCTAAAGGATCATTGTTCCGGGTTTGTTCTATAGTGTTTTGATTCAATAATCAAGTATAGGGAGATATCACCCATGCCCGTAAAAATTTCCACTACAGAGGCGCCGGCTCCGTTTTCCAGGTATGCCCAGGCCATGCGCGTGAGCACCAGCAAGGACCTGGTGTTTGTCTCCGGTCAGGTCGGCGTAAATCTGGATGGCAAGCTGGCAGACAGCGAGCGAGGACAACACCAGCAGTGCTGGCGAAATGTCCTGGCGATATTGGCTGATCAGGGCCTGGGCAAAAACGACATCATTGAAATCACAGTCTATATCACGACTCAGGACGGTGTACCGTTATATCGCGAGGTCCGCGACGAGATGCTCAATGGGCATGAGGCGGCATCCACCCTGCTGATCATTTCCGGGCTGGCAGACCCTGACTGGCTGGTTGAGATAGCCGTCATAGCAGAAGCGCCCGCATTCCTGGTCAACCAGGAACACGAGCAACCGTCTGACCCTGAATCAGCAACCGAAGAGGATTAGCGCAAAGATGCCAGGTAAGAGGCGGTGCGGCAGCCTTCAGCACCGGCCTTCGCGGATGCAGCATTGCCGCGAGATAATTCGCCACCAAACAGAGCGGCACTGTAAACGTTTGCGTAAGCTTCAAAAATCCAGCTCATAACCTGTCTCCTTGTTGGTTGGCCGTGTTTGATGAACTATATATGCTCTCAGGCATGCTGCACCGCAAACGGCAAATTTTCACCTGACATGTAAGAAAATATCACATATAAAGTGTGAGAAAATTTAACACTAGCAGTCTGTCGGATTTAACATTAACCTACTGATATCGTTTAAGAAAGATTTTACCTATTATTTAGGCAAACATAATGAAATCAATGAGTTATAAAGAATCAGAAGGCTCTAATCCGACAGACTGCTAGGGTCATAATCATCTGCCATGCGCCGCCGTCTTCCACTACTGAACCAGCTTCGCGCCTTTGAGGCTGCTGCCCGTGCCCAAAGCTTCACCAAGGCAGCCGATGAGCTGTTCGTCACCCATGCTGCCATCTCACGCCATGTGCGTGAACTCGAGCTATGGCTCGGCACACCGCTGTTCGTGCGAACCGGCAGAGGCGTTGTATTGACGGATGCAGGCAAGCGTTATGCTGCCCGTCTCACCCCTATCTTTGACGCCATTGCCGAAGCCACCCGAGATGCCATGATCGAGGGTGACAGTTCGCACCTGACTGTGGCGCCCGAAGGTGCATTCGCTTCACGCTGGCTGATACCACGACTGGGCAAGTTCAACGCAGCCCATCCCGACATCGAATTGGATGTCAGCCCCGGTGAATATATTTCAGACTTCTATTCCGGCGAGGATGATATTGCGGTTCGTTATGGTGCCGGTCACTGGCCCGAGGTTGAAGCGGAGTTGTTGTGCAATGCGCGGATGTTTCCGGTCTGCGCGCCGGACCTGATGGCAACCAATCCCCCGGTGAAACCCGACGATCTGAAAAACTTCACCCTGCTGCATGAAAACTCACGGCAATGGTGGGCTGACTGGTTGCGAGCAGCAGGCAGCAAGAATGCAGATCTTGCCTGGTCCGGCCCGTTATTTCAGAACTACCTGGCCATACAGGCGGCAGAAGCCGGACAGGGATTTGCGCTGGCCGACCAGATCATGGCCACCGATGCACTGTTGGCCGGACGCCTGGTGCGCCCGTTTGACATTGAAATCCGCGAAGATGAGGGCTATTGGCTGGTGTGGGGCAAAGGTCTCAAACTCAATGCATCAGGCCTGGCCTTCCGGCAATGGCTGGTTGCCGAGATGCACAAGACAGATGCCGCCTACGAGAAACTGAAGTCCGAAGGTATCACCAGGATGTCGAAAGCCTAGATCAGTACGGCTTTTGATTGAATCAATCAAAAGCCATAAAACTGATCGTTTTTAAAGTGATGGAGCGACTTTATGGGTTCAATTGAACCCATGTCGCTCTAGGCAAGGCCCATTGAGCATGACTACGCCGACATATGATTGCGACAAATGCCCCGGATACTGTTGCTCCTACCCGGTGATCAATGTGACCAAGCGCGATGCCCAGCGCATTGCAAAACATTTCGGCATCACATTGGAACAGGCCGAAAAACGCTATCTGCACGCCGACCATGGCTACAAGCGCCTGCTGAACCGCAAGGATGACGAGCACTTTGCCCGTATCTGCCAGTTCTTTGATATAGAACACCGCAATTGCTCAATCTACCCGGCCAGGCCTTCCACCTGCCGAGATTTCCCCGGCAAGACCTGCGGCTACTGGGACTTCCTGAAATTCGAACGCGCCGGGCAGAAGGATCAAGACTATGTTTCAACCACCTGGCATTATGAGGACTGAGATCCCCGGAACAGCCGTCCTGCCAGACCGGGCCTGCCGCCAAAACGTTGCGGCAATTGGTTTCCTGTTGCTGAATCCCGGGCGCACATGATTATCACACTGGCCATATCAGGTTACCGCTCGATCCGCGACATGGTCGTACCGCTTGAGCAACTCACAGTGATTACCGGCGCCAATGGCAGCGGCAAATCCAGCCTGTATCGCGCCATCCGGCTGTTGGCCGATGTTGCCCAGGGCCGGGTGGTCAGCGCCCTGGCTCGAGAAGGCGGTCTGCAGTCGACCTTGTGGGCGGGTCCCGAATTTGTGTCGCGCGCAATGAAAACCGGACATGTGCCAGTCCAGGGCACGGTCAGGCGGAACAGGGTAAGCCTCAAACTGGGTTTCGCCGATCAGGATTACGGCTATGCCATAGACCTCGGATTGCCGCAGCAGGACGCAACGTCCATGTTCAACGCCGACCCGGAAATCAAATCCGAGGCCCTGTGGGCTGGCGGCTGCCTGCGCCGGTCCAATGAGATAGCCGGCCGCAGCGGCCCCGCAGTTCAGGTTTTGTCCGAAACAGGCTCCCGGAATACGGTTATAGGCAACCTTGCCAGCTTCGACAGCATGATGACCCACGCGGCTGATCCGAAAACCGCCCCTGAACTTTTGGCGATCAGGGAACGAATGGGCCAGTGGCGCTTTTACGATCATCTCAGAACCGATCAGGATGCGCCGTCGCGCACCCCTCAAATCGGCACCAGGACACCCACATTATCTTCTTCCGGCGCCGACCTTGCCGCAGCCTTCCAGACCATCCGTGAAATCGGCAATCCAGACGCATTGGCAGAAGTCATTGAAGACGCATTTCCAGGCAGTTGTGTTGAACTGTCGGTCACCGATGGGATGTTTGAATTGCTGATGCACCAAAAGGGTTTGCTCAGACCTCTGCGGACCGCGGAACTGTCCGACGGAACGCTGCGCTATCTGTTGCTGGCGGTAGCACTGCTCACGCCACGCCCGGCCCCGCTCCTGGTATTGAATGAGCCGGAAACCAGCCTTCATCCAAGCCTGCTTGACCCGCTTGCAAGACTGATCTGCAGAGCAGCAGAAAAGTCGCAGGTCATAGTGGTCTCGCACGCCGGTGTGCTGGTAGATGCACTCAACCAGCAAACAGGCATCGCCAGCTATGAACTGAAAAAACAACTCGGAGAAACCGTCATTGCCGGCGCTGAAAAACCCGCATGGCACTGGCCAGGCAGATAAGCCTTACCCGTGAACCCGGCTCGCCCCATGATCGCAAGGTTGCCGGTCGACGCCTTGAACTCTCCTGCTCACGCACTCCAGTCAAATCCACACTGCACGTCTGTTCCGTTAAATGGCGTCTGCGGTTTCGAAGGTTGACGCCCTGATCGCACGCGCTGCATCGATTTCACGATGCACTGTATCCGTCTTCCCCACTGATTCCTGAAAACTGACGAAGAACGCCAGACAGCCGGCTATTCCATCAGTCTGGTTGGTTCCCTGTGCGCCAACGGTGCATTCTGTTCAGATTTCCAAAAAACAAATTAATTATTGCTATGGACAACAAAACATTGTCTTTGTATATAACGATTATGTTAGATGAATTGGAAAACATATCCGGCGCAGCTGATCGTCTGGCTGAACTTTACGAATTGCGGTTCGGCGGGAAGCATTCCGGGCGTTATCGAATTCCGGCGAAACTAGTGCGGGAATTGATGAAGCGGCAACGCCTTTATGAGGATGATATTCGAGCCCTTGGGCGGGCGCTTTTGGAACGAGGCTTCGTTCTTGTCGACATGGATACATTTTATGTCGTTCTAAGTGCGAATGCATTTGTGAACTACCGCCGCGCGAATGAAGAATTGCTGTGAGCATGGGCAAGCCCGGGAAATTGTTGCAACGGTCGCGTGACATCGTGGGTTGGCGCGAACTGGTTGGCTTACCGGACTTCAACATTGAACAGTTGCGCGCGAAAATGGAGTCTGACCTGACCCTGGGACGTACTGCACCTGGTTCGCGCGGTGTGCCCATCAATCCCGGCCCCTCGTTTGTTGTGGGACGGTCGCACAGCAAACCAACGGCAATGCGCACTGTGAATCACTAACCCCGGCACAAATCCCACGTGTCAGTTGGGGTATTTTCTTTCAACAAAGGAGAACACCATGAAAATTGCCATGATGGCAAGAAACGCCAATTTATACTCGCATAAACGTATCAAGGAGGCCGCCGAAGCGCGTGGCTGCGCATTCCGGAGTATCCGGCCGGGCATTCCGATAAC
>JBDNEZ010000414.1:0-3521 GCA_041690095.1 Anderseniella sp. | reverse complement strand
TCTGGTCAACATATCCAAGCTGCACGGTCTCACCGACACGAATGGAGCCTTCATCAGGCTGTTCCTGACCGGTGATCATGCGGAACAACGTGGTCTTGCCGGCACCATTGGGACCGATGATGCCGACAATGCCGCCCGGCGGCAGACGGAAATCCAGTCCGTCAATCAACAGGCGATCACCATAGCCCTTCTTGAGGCCTTCAACGTCAATGACCACATCGCCCAACCGCTCGCCCGGCGGAATGACGATCTGCGCAGACGTCGACTTGAGGCGGTTGTCATTGGCCTTGACCAGTTCATCATAGGCCCTGATGCGGGCCTTGGACTTGGCCTGGCGGGCCTTTGGTGACGCCGCAATCCATTCCTGCTCGGCTTCCAGTGCCTTCTGGCGGGCCGCGTCCTCACGACCTGCCTGCGCATAACGCTTGGCCTTCTGACCCAGATAGGCAGAATAATTGCCCTCGTAGGGAATGCCGCGACCGCGGTCGATCTCCAGGATCCAGCCGGTTACATTGTCGAGAAAATACCGATCATGGGTGATGATCAGGATGGCACCGGGATATTCGCGCAAGTGATGTTCCAGCCAGTTGACGCTTTCCGCATCCAGATGGTTGGTGGGCTCATCGAGCAACAACAGGTCAGGCTTGCTCAACAACAGTTGGGTTAGGGCCACCCGGCGGCGCTCACCGCCCGACAGTTTCGATACTTCCGCATCACCGGGCGGGCCCCGAAGCGCATCCATGGCCTGCTCCACCTGGCTGTCGAGATCCCAGAGATTCTGGGCATCGATCTCGTCCTGCAAACGGGTCATCTCGTCCACAGTTTCGTCGGAATAGTTCATCGCCAGTTCATTGTAGCGGTCAAGGATGGCCTGCTTTTCCGACACGCCTTCCATGACATTGCCCATCACGTCCTTGGTCTCGTCGAGTTGAGGCTCCTGGGACAGGTAGCCGGATGTGGCACCGTCTGCCAGCCAGGCCTCGCCACTAAACTCCTTGTCGATCCCGGCCATGATGCGCAACAGGGTGGACTTGCCCGCGCCGTTCGGCCCAAGCACGCCGATCTTGGCGTCGGGATAGAAACTCAGATGAACATCTTCAAGTACCTTCTTGCCGCCGGAATAGGACTTCGACATGCCTTGCATGTGATAGATGAATTGACGCGCCATGGCAGGCTCGTGCCTCTCTTTGCTTAATCTTTTGGAATTGCTGAGCGGGTTCTAGAGCATGTTTCACTTAGATGGAAGCGTTTGATGGTATCAAATCAGTTCACTCGGCTAGGCGCGAAGCGAAGCGCGATGTGGTGCATCGGGCAAGCTTTGCAACAACGCCGATGGGCTGATTTGGTCAACCGAAGGCCGGTTTTCTGCGCCCGCTGGACTGCGTTACGGCCCCCTTGTGGTCAACCAGACCACGGCGGGAACCGTGCCTTGCCAGCAAACGCAGAAAACCGGTCAAATGATTCCATCTAAGTGAAACATGCTCTAGCCGATGGAGGCAGATTAGGCAATCGCTCTCGAGACACGCTTGACAAAACACCCGTTGCACGCACGCGCACCGGGTGTTTCAATTTGATTTTCTGGTTTTGCTGGCAGACGCTTAGCTCTAGCTCTAGCCCTTGCCTGGCCAGCCATTTGCCATTGCGTTGTTCTCGGAAGACTTCTTGCCCTTGTAGCCCTCAGTCGCGCGACCAACCTGCTTGCCGTTTGAGGCAAAGCAACGCCAGCGGTGCTCACCTTTTTTGTCCTTGTAAAATTCCCACCTGTCGCCGGCCTTGGAACCACGATTGGCATTGGACTGGCAGTCTTTCTTGTTCACATAGCCTTCTGAAGATGCCCCGATGATTTCACCGTTACCGGCCCGCTTGCGCCAGCGCCACTCACCCTTTTTATCTTCGTAATATTCCGTTTTCGCATCAGCCATGGCCGATCGTCTCCCGAACCGTTTAATTAGCGACAAAGCCAACAAGAAATTGATTCGGTTGCGAAGTCACGCGGGGAATTTCAACGTAAGGATGCAAGTTTCAATCCGACGACATCTTGCGGCTGCCAGACTTAGCCGCAGCTTCAGTCATTATCTTGCGCTGATAGCGACCCTGCACAACATCAACCAGCACAAGCGTAACCAGTACAAAGTAAAACGTTGCCTTGCTCATTGCGTCAATCTCGTATCCGAAGAACGCCAGGTGCGCCAGATGACCACCTTCACTCATCAGCATGATGCCAACCAGCAAAAGCACAAAAAGTCCAAGTACTTCGTACATTCGGTTGCGTTCGAGGAAGCGGGCAACATGCTCGGCCATGACGACCATCAAGATACCTGACAGCACGATCGCAAGCGCCATGACCCAGAACACCTTGGTAAACGCAATCGCCGACAATACCGTGTCGAACGAAAACACGATGTTCATGATAAGTATCCACATCAGCGCTGAAAACACGGTGCGCTTGGCGCGGCCGTTGCCATTTTCACCGTGCAGATCGTGCACCACAAGCATGTGGAAAATTTCCTTCAATGCCGTGTAGATCAGGAAAACGCCGCCAACAAGCACGATAATCGCATGGCCGTTCACATCAGCACGAACAAGCGGCAGGTCGAGTTTGAACAGCGAAGACTGGAAAGCCGAGATCATCTGCAGCACAACGAACAGCAATACAATGCGCAGGCCGATCGCCAGCACAATACCTACCTGGCGCACATACTTCTGCTTGTCAGCTGCGACCCGCTTTGCCTCGATCGAGATGTACAGCAGGTTGTCAAAACCCAAAACCGTTTCAAGCGCAGTCAGCACCATCAGTGTGAACAGGTTTTCCAGCGTGAACAGTTCGAGCATGACATGGTCTCCGGCACACAGTGCGGTTGAGTAGCAGTATGGAGTTGAACTTACTGAAGACCAACTGCGTCGACAACGCCTGACGGACATCCAGGTTCCGTTGCCGATGCAGCCGCGATCAAATCAGTCAGTTTACTGGTGGGCGACACTGTGCCGGACAGGCCCATGGTCAGTTCGACAATCAGCCTTCTGCCCTGGTCGTTCTTGCAGGATATACGCACGCGATCACCGGCACCGGGCCCAAAGCTCCTGTCGAACGCAGCCCGGATCTGGCTGCCATTCAACTCACCGCCAATTCGTGATGCAAAAAGCTTTTGGACATCGGAGCTGTTGAGCGTGTCCATCAACTGCAAAGCGTCATTGAAATATTCATCAGCACCTGTGCCGTCATAACAAGTGCCGTGCTTGATCCATTCATGCTTGTGCAGCCCTGAACGGGTGCCCGGCATGACGCTTTGCAACCGCTTCCATGTGGCCTGCTCAAGCCTGTTCCACGGCAAGTCGCGCCAGCGCCGCTGCTTGTCCTTGGCAATATCGGTTTTAGCGACACCGCAATATGCCTTGTTGCGCGGCTGCGGCCACAGACCGTGCAGCGAAAAATGCGTCGCATCAAACCTGTCTTCGGTTTGCGAGCGGCATTCGGGCAATCGTGAGCGGGCTTCGCAAAACGCCGGCTGCCAGCTGACTGC
>JBDNEZ010000413.1:0-7908 GCA_041690095.1 Anderseniella sp. | reverse complement strand
ACGCGACGAAAATTGACCACCTGTACGATCCAATCGTCCCCTCAGTATTTCCGGACGCGCCACGCTGAAGACCGGAATCCCGCTGCATCAGCAATCGAAGTCAACCTGATGGCTCAAACCATCACGTCATCTAATGTGCCGAACCAGGCCATACCGCGAGTCAACGTCAGGGTTCACTCGCATATGCGGTAATTGTATGACTTCCCGCGTTTTTATGGTCAAAATGAAAATGGTGTTGGTGGGCAGCGTTGGCACCTGCGCCAAGCACCGTTGCAAAGTATCCGCACGCCGATGTGCGCAGCGCCTAAAACGTGTTTCTCTTGGCGTGTTCGCGGATCTTGGTTTGTGCACCGCCAACCCGTTGGCGGCATATGATACCCGGCCGTGTGGCGATTGACTGCAGCTGCGCTTCCATGTAGCTCGCAATAACAGGCCCTGCGATCTCTCCCGCCCATCTCGCCATCAGGGCGGCAAAATCACAAGCCATAACCGGCTTCTGCCGGAAGGTGATCACGTCGGTGCTGTTGTCTACGGACAGCAACTCGACCACATTAGCTATTGTGCACGCCCTCTGTGTTGCGGTGCCCACCCTGGCATACAGTGCCCCGGCAGCTCTCAGCGCCGTCTTGCATTCCGCGCCATCGCCAGGTTTATTTTTCATCGACAGTAGAAAATGTTACCTCAGGTGCCGGTGCTTGAACACGCAAATTTCTGGCCGTTTCAAGAGTCGCATTACTATTCGCCAGCAGTTCGCAGCCATGTTGAAAACAGCCATATATAGCTTACGTTAAGTCATTTTTATGATATAGAGATAAGTTAACACGGCCAAACAATCGCCTGCATACCAACATAATTTTACCCGATTCCTTACTCGTTTAAACCTGATTCGATCCTCACAATCCATGATTGAAATGGGATGGCACGGCGTGTAAGTGTACGTATTATTGCGTATGGACTTACCCATGATCCCGGCGTTTACGCCGGGCAAAGGGGTCTTATGAATCGTTTGCTATCTGCGGCTGTCGCTGCACTTTTCTCTTTCACAATTTTGGGCGTTTTGTCGACCGGATCAGCGTTCGGACAGGCACATACCGATATGGTTCAGGCCGCGAACAATGACACTGTTAGTGTCATTTCAGGCGGCATAGGCGGAACCTATATCCGTATTGCTGCAGACCTTCAGGCTGAACTCGATGATGTAGACGAGCTGCGGATTCTTCCCATTGTCGGTAAGGGCTCAGTCAAGAACATCGAGGACCTGCTGTATCTGCGCGGCGTTGATGTCGCCATCGTTCAGTCGGACGTACTGACATATTTACGCAATCAGAAAGTGCACGACAATCTTCAGGGCCGGGTGAACTATGTCACCAAGCTGTACAATGAAGAGTTTCACCTGATTGCCCGCCGCAACATCACCGACATCAGGCAGCTTCGTGGCAAGAAAGTGAATTTTGGCGGCAAGGGATCAGGAACCTACATGACCGCCGAAACAGTGTTCGGCGCCCTCGAAATCAAGGTCACACCACTGATTCACGGCTATGAAGACGCCCTTGAACAAGTCCGGACCGGCGAGATCGACGCCATGGTTTATGTAGCCGGCAAGCCAGCTTCCATCTTCACCTCGATAAAAAAGGATGACGGTCTGCACATTGTGCCCGTCCCCTATTCCACAAAACTTGAGCAGAGTTACCTGCCGGCGAAACTGTCCGCAGAAGACTACGGCAACCTGGTGGATGCTGAGCGACCCGTGGATACCATTGCAGTGGGTGCGGTCATGGCGGTGTTCAACTGGAAGCCGAAAACCGGTCGTTATTACCGCGTCAAACGTTTCATCGAAAGTTTCTTCGCCCGCTTTGATCAATTCCAGAAAGCACCCCGGCATCAAAAATGGCGTGATGTGAATCTGGCCGCAGAACTTCCCGGCTGGCGCAGATATTCGGTGGCAGCAGATTGGCTTGCAGCCAACAAGGCGAAGGTTGCAGAGGTGGCACCAACCAGCAAGCAGAGAAAACTGTTTGAGGCATTTCAGGCCTACCTCACTAGCCAGGGACGCGCGGTGGCCCTGAGCCAGTCAGATCAGAAGATATTGTTCAACAAGTTCATCCAATGGAACGAAACAGCATCCAGGGCCAATTAGAATACCTGACCGGGCCAACCGGCCAGCAAGCAAGCAGATCCAAAGAGATCGGCTGCATAACAGGGAAGTTAGGATCATGACCGACACGACCGACGACACGCGGAGTACACTTGAATCACTCCGCATAGATCTGCCTGGAACAGGCGATGAAGTCTGGAACGATCCCCAGCGTTCTGATCTTGATGACAGCAATCCGTCAACAGCGTCCTCAAGACGCAGTGCAGATACACCTGCGGATGTATCACCTGAAGCGCGCTCGAAGACTGCTGCGTCTGCACCACGGCCCGACCCGGCACGACACCCTCGCGCGCGCAGCGCAAAGTTGAAAACCCGCGAGGAGGTTTTCGAGCATCGCATGGCTGCAATGGCACATCGCCGCGCACAGCTTGGTGCTCACCGCAACAGGCAAGCCCGCAAGTGGTTTGCCTTCACAGGCGCACTGATGTTCCTCGGTGCCAGCGGGCTTGGCTTGTTTTATTACAAGACAGCCAGTAGCTGGACATTTTTGTCGTCCTACAGTTTGGACAACCCGCCCAGGCAGGTCGTACAAACAGCACCTGCGGAACGCGACGGTGCCCCGGATAACGTGTCGTCCAGCAGTTCCCACTTCCAGAATGCCATGGCACTGATAGTATCGCCCCGGAACGAGCAACGCCAATCGATTGAGGATGTTGTCTATATGCCGGTGGTTGAAGACGCCGGACAAACACAGGCCATTGTTGAACAAGCCGCCAGGCTCGACAAGGCACCTGCGGTACCGGTTCAACTTCAACCGCCTGCTCATGTCAGGCTGGTAGCCGCCAAGCTGGAACCCGCCAAACCCGCACTGAAAGCCATCAAACCGTCAACGAACAGGATGGTACGTATCGCACCGACGGCGATGCCTGCTCAGCCGGAGACCATCTACAACCTCAACAACACACAACCATCCGTGGCCCGCACAGAGTTGGCAGGCGAACTGATCATGGTGCCTGCCGAAAAACCGGAAAGTCAATCGCCGACCCGGAAAGTTGCCAGCCTGTCGCCTAGGACGACCGCTCCGAAATCCGGGTCAACGTCTCCAGGTATGAGGCAAACCCGATCCGGTCCCGACGAAATTGCCGTCAAAACGGCACTTGGGTTGCCACCCGAGGCGTTGGCGATGGACAATTCCACCTTGACCGGAGACAACACCGCAGCAGGCCAGTTGCCTCCCCGGCTGAACCAGAACGGAGAACCTGTCGGCAGTCTGCTTGAAAGAGGCGACAGGCTGTTGCTGCTTGGCGACATTGTATCTGCCCGGCAATTATACAAACACGCCTTTCAGCAAGGCAATCAGAAGGCCGCCGCCAGGATTGGAACAACCTATGATCCGCGTATTTTTGCTCAACTGGGTGTGCGTGGCCTGAGGCCGGATCCGGATCTCGCGCTCGATTGGTACAACAAGGCCGTTGGCGCAGGTGACGAAGAAGCAAAATCAACGGCACAGTCGCTCAGCGCACAGATCAGCAGCGCGCTCAATCAGGCAGAATAGGATCGATCGCGGCAGGTCTGCGTTTTTGAATTTTAAGGCAAAGTATCCACTGTCTGCTACTCTTGCAATTGTCTGCACCGACATTGTCTGCTATCGGAATATCCGGTTGAGGGTATTGCTTCGAGCAAGGGGTCGATGAACGTGCGAGGGCTGACAGTTCCAAGGTTACCGGACTATTTAATGCCGGTGCCGGTCGTCAAGGCCGGTGAGGACATCGGAAAATACATCAGATTGGCATTGATGGCAGCAATGCTGTCGGTGGGTTTTGAACAACTTCCAGGCCTGATTAAACCAGAGACGTTTCACTGGTTTTTTACAATTGCTCTGGCCATAGGGGCAGTCATCACCCTGGCCGCTGCCTGGACTGAAAAGTATAGCCGGATTGCAGTTGCCGTTTTCTGTGTGTTTTATCTGTATGATTTTCTGGATGGGTGGTCGGCTCAGGCAAACCACGGCTGGCTTGCCGTCTGGACGATACCGGTCGCGATACTGTTTGCAAAGTGGTGGGAACAGCCTTTATACGCCGATTATCTTCGCATAACGCTTGGCGTTGTCATGATCGGTGCTGCATCTCAAAAGATTCTTGCCGGCACCTATCTCGACGGAACGTACATCGCCTATTTGAGTCATTTTGGGTCGACCACCGAAAACATGTTTCGGTTTCTGTGCTCCGTTGACACGTTGAATAGTCCGTGCGGCTGGCATAAATTCCTCGGCACTTTCATTGTCCTCTGGCAAATCGGTGTAGGCTTATTGCTGCTGGCAGGCGTCCGTTCGCTGGTCTTCCTGGCGGTTGAAATCGGCTTTCTGCTTGGTGCCGGGCTTTTTGCCGATGAGATGAATTTTCAGGTCCTGAATATCGCTTTACTTTGTATCGCCTTCAGGGTCGGCATGTCCTATGCTTTGTTCATCGTATGTGCTGCCCTGTTGTTGATAGACCTTCATGGGATCGGGAGGTTCATTGAATATGTTATTTAGATTGCCGTTCTCAGATCCAGCAGGCTGGTCCTTCCGCAAGGCCATAATTGTAGGCCTTGTTGTCCTGCATTCAGCATGGATCGTTGTTCACTTGAATCTGGTATCACGGGATCTGATAAATCCCTGGAAACTGAGCGGGTACGGCATGTACACGATCCCTCATCCCAATCCGGTATTACACGTGTTTGACAGCCGCTTTGCAGGATTTGAGATCCCATCAGACACCTATAAGGCTTATGACATCGTTAGCCAAAACCGATTTTTTATTTTTCGCTGTCAACCGATAACAGTGGCTTCCCTGCAGGTTTTTTTAAACGACAACCCAAAATTTGTTGGCGTTCCCCTGAGGTTCATTGTAACGGAACTCAAATTATTGCGAGATCCAATTCGACCCGAAAGGGAACCACATTCGATCCTTGAGATCCGATGGACCGGACAGACGACATTTGACTATGCAGGCAAAATATGTGGTGAACTATATCACGGCAAAGCTGAACTGAAGTCATGACTGATCCGGCGCTCATTCTGGTCTATGACGGAGACTGTCCGGTGTGCCGGAACTACACCCGGCACTTGTCAATCAGGCAGGCTGCCGGCACATTCGAACTGCTTGATGCGCGCGACAATCCACCCATCATGCAGGAAATCAACGCGGCCCGAATTGATATGGACGACGGTTTTGTGCTCAAGATAGGTGACCGGCTGTATCACGGTGCAGATGCCATCCATGCCTTGGCCTTGTTGAGCACTCGAACAGGCATATTCAATCGGGTAAATTTCCTGATTTTCAAATCAAAAACCTTGTCCAGACTATTGTACCCCGTGCTTAAGTCTGGCCGTGCCCTGCTGTTGGCAATGCTGGGCAACAGCAGGCTGAACAATCTCGGAGACCGGGAATAGCCAGCTACAGCAGCCAAAACCAGACGCCAGCGCTGGCCCTCGGACCAGCCCCCCTCGCCTGTCGGGCCTTCATGTTCGGACCAGGGTCAGAGCCCATCCTGTTGCACGATCGCACCTTCAAGATTGAAGTGTTGCGGGAACAACGCTGACAAGAACCGAAATATGATGCGCGCTGCTGACGCCCTGCTGAATGAATCCGAATGCAAAAGATAGTCTGTCCACATGCCTTCCAGCAGAGCCAGGGTGCCATGCGTCGCATCCCTGGCAATCTTGCCCGGTACAAGCAAATTCTGCGCTGTGGTAATTTCAAGAAACGCTTTGAAAATCAGGTCGCGCAGAGGTTTGTCGCGCGTATCGCTGAATTGGATGATCGCCTTGTTTGAACGGGCCTCGCCACGGAATGCAAACCAGATTTTCACCGTCCGCTCGTTCAGAAGCGCTTCGCTGAGATCACTCAAAATGACCGTTTCAAGAATTGCTTGCGGCGCTGATGAGGCTGCCGCGAGTTGTTTGGAAAGCCTGCTATAATAGGCCTTGGCTGCGTAGTTTGCTGCGGCCACCAGCAGGGCATTCTTGTTGTCAAAATACAGGTGAACCATACCGCGCGACAATTGGGCACGATTGACGATTTCGCTTATCGATGTGCTGGAAAAGCCAATCTCCACTATTGAATCGAGTGTCGCATCGATCAGAAGCCGGCGGCTGTCTTCGCTGGAGTACCGCCGCGGTTGCTGATCTTCAGATTGTCGCTTGTGCATACTGTTCAACTTGTCGTTTGCCCGCAAATACCAAGGGAATGATCGTGTACTTGGCACACTTGGCAATCATAGGATGAATTGACTCTCAACCGCAATTACATCATAAAATGAATGATCGTCCATAAACTGGATAATTGGCGTGCAACTGCGCAGCAGGCAACCTCGTCAACACCGAATTGGTTTCGAACTGGAGTGCACGCTTGGCAGATGACGGCAGATATGCAGTACTCTTCGATCCTGTGAAGATTGGCCCGGTCACGGCACGCAACCGCTTTTACCAGGTCCCTCATTGCTGCGGTCTCGGCCATTTGCGTCCGCGTGCGCATGCAGCCATGCGGGCCATCAAGGCTGAAGGCGGCTGGGCCGTGGTCAGCACCGAGGAAGCGGAAATTCACCCGTCTTCTGATTTGTCACCGTTTCCCGAACAGCGGATCTGGGACGATCAGGACATCCCCGCACTTCGCATGATGACTGACGCCGTGCACGAAAAAGGCGCACTTGCCGCGATTGAACTGGTCCACAACGGCAGCCACGCAGCCAATCTCCTGTCCAGAGCTCCGGTACTTGCCCCATCCGACATGTCTATCGACCTGACCTACCCCAAACAAGCACGGGCAATGGACAAAACGGACATAAAAACATTTCGTCAATGGCACAGGGATGCCGCGCTGCGCGCGAAGCGGGCCGGCTTTGATATTGTTTACGTCTATGCCGGTCATCGCATGACGCTCGCGCATCATTTTCTGCTGAGTGAATATAATGACCGCACCGACGAGTATGGCGGCAGCCTGGAAAATCGCGCGCGTCTGATGCGCGAACTGCTTGAAGACACCAGGGAAGCCATAGGCGGTGACTGCGCCGTGGCGTTGCGTCTGGCAGTCGATGAAATGCTGGGGCCGTCCGGCATGCAATCATCCGCCGAAGGCCGCGAAGTGGTCGAGATGCTCGCCGAAATTCCCGACCTGTGGGATGTGAATGTGTCCAACTGGTCAAACGACTCTGCAACAACGCGGTTCCAGCCGGAGGATGGCTATCAGACGGACTATATCAGCTTCGTCAAGACGCTTACATCAAAGCCGGTTGTTGCCGTTGGCAGGTTGGGTTCACCGGACCTGATGGTATCACTGGTGAAAAACGGCATCGTCGATTTTATCGGCGCTGCACGTCCTTCAATCTCCGACCCTTTCCTGCCAAACAAAATACGAGACGGCAGGATTGAGGAAATTCGGGAGTGTATCGGCTGCAATATCTGCGTGTCCTGTGACAGTCTCGGAATACCCATTCGCTGCAAACAGAACCCGACCATGGGTGAAGAATGGCGGCGCAACTGGCATCCCGAATACATCGAACCAAAGGGACAACAGCATGATGCGCTCATCGTGGGCGCCGGACCGGCGGGTCTTGAATGCGCCATGCAGCTTGCCAAACGCGGCTACGAGGTAACCCTCGCCGAAGCTGGCGACGAATTGGGAGGCCGGGTGACCCGCGAGTCGTCACTGCCCGGTCTCGCTGCCTGGAAAAGGGTTGCCGATCACCGGACCTATGACCTTGCTCAACGAGGCAATGTGCAGGTGTTCCTGAACAGCAGGCTTGATGCATCTCACATTGGTGAACTTGGCATT
>JBDNEZ010000412.1:0-5176 GCA_041690095.1 Anderseniella sp. | reverse complement strand
CCGGGCCATGCGACAAGCCAGTATGGGGTTGCGGCTCCGATAATTGCGGGGTGTTCTGCCCTGAACGTTTCAAAGGTGTGATGGCGCGGCATACCCGCTACCGAAATTTCCGGTACCAGATGCGGCGCCATGCGCGCAGTGATGGTTCTGAACTGGTCTGGTGTCATGAGGACAATGTAATGGCTTCACAAAATATATAAAGTATATATAATCCGACGAATTGATAAACAAGCTGGATGAAAAAATGACCAAACTTACGCTCCTGTGTTGGCAAGAAATCCCCTCTGTTGTTGAGGCCCGCGACGGCCCGAAGAAGCACAAAATAGAGTTGAGCATGCGATTTCAGGAATTGATTGACCTGATCGCAGTGAGGCGCAAGATGGATGGATCAGATGATTATCTTCTGCATTGGGGTAAGCAGAAGCAACCCGATTCTGAAGATACCCCCGAGGAAGCCGCAACAAAACTGGCGGCTGAAATCGAGTCCAGATACCCTGCCATCAAGGCAGCTGCAATCGCCAAACAATGAGCCCAGTTGGAACAGGTGAGTTCGTTCGATGATCCAAAATGACGTGGTAAGTTCCTGGGTGTGCCCGCCACCTCCGATTGATCCGTCACGCATACTGCGGGTGCACAAGTACCGTGATCTGTCAAAGATACGACCGATCATAGTCAAGGCTGCGGCGTCTGCTTGTGAAAGTGCCCGCATGCTGGCAGCCCCAGATGCAAGATATGTCATTTCACCCATAGAATCGCTGAAAAACGGCCGAATGGCGGTGTCTGGCGGCGTTGAATTTCAGTGCGAGGCGTTTGAAAAGCATCTTGGCGAGTGCGACTATCTGGCGGCCTTTGTCATGACCATAGGGCCCGATCTGGACAACAAGGTAGTTGATCTTGTGGGGGAGATTTTCGAACCACTCGATGCCCTGTTTCTGGAAACAGCCGGCTGGCTCACCATTGAACGCGCGACCCGACAGTTCTCCCAGCATCTGCACCAGCAGTTTGCCGAGCAGGGATGGGAAGTGACCATGCGGATGGGCCCGGGCTACGAGTATCCCAGCCCAGATGGGCAGGGACGTGTGAGCTGGGATCTGTGGCAGCAAAAGCAGTTGTTTGAAATGTTCGGTAAGACGGAACTTCCGGTTTCCCTGTCGCAAATGTGCGCAATGTCGCCGAAGATGTCGCGCTCGGGCGTATTTGGTTTAACGCAAAAACGAACTGATGCGAATTAGGTGTTGAATTACCTGCACGCTGTGCTAAGAATATATTGTCAATATATTATTTAAGATGAAGAGGATCGGTGCAATGAAGGAACTTTCACCCAGGGAACGCTTTTTGCGTGCGGTTCGGCGAGAGCCGGTCGACCGCGTTCCTGTCATGTACAGAATGAAGGCGGAAGCCAAGGCCAAGCTGGCGCGCATCTATGGGATCGACGATGCCAGCACCGGTCGCAAGCACAATCCCGAACTGGAATTGCGGCTTGGCAATGATGCAATCATCTACCAGATCGGTATCAACGCGGATTTCTCGCACCATCACATCGAGATTGGTGAAACCTGGCACAATCATTTTGGTGTCGGCTATGGTAAATCGGGCCTGGAAGGACGCACCGCCGAAGAAGAGGTGCAGTTCGCCAAAACGCAGGATTTCTGGGGTCCCGCAAAGATCGTGCCGGAAAACTTCCCGAATTTTCATCCTATAAAGTCTGAGGAAGATTTCAATAACTACACCTGGCCAGACCCCGCCGACCCGGCCATGCTGGCACCCATTAAAGAGCTTTGTGACAAATACCAGAAAGACTACTTCATCATCGTCGATCTTTCATCGACGCTGATTGAGGCAGCTTATGCTCACATCGTCGGAACCCAGAACTTTTTCCTGATGACGTTCGACAAACCTGACCTGATCAACAAGGTTCTGGACGGATTGATCGAATACTATACCGAACTTGGCAAAAACGTGATTGCGATGGGGGTCGACATGATCCGCGTGGGCGATGATGTCGGCGCCCAGCAGGGGATGATGATTTCTCCAAAACAATGGCGCGAACTGGCCAAGCCCAGGTTCGACTACATGTTCAAGGAGTTCCGCAAGGCCAACAGCGACCTGTTCATCAAGCTGCATTCATGTGGTGATTACTCACCCATCATCCCTGATATGGTTGACCTCGGCGTGGACCTGTCAGGCCTGATGCAACCTGTTGGTGGCAACAAGGACCAGGTCGGCATCAAGCGCAAATTTGGCAACGACCTGGCGCTGATCGGCGGATTTGACGTGCAAAACCTGCTGCCGCGCGGCCAGGTTGAAGCGGTCCGCAATGGCGTTCTGGAAACCATGAAGAACCTGGCGGTCGGAGGCGGATACATCTTCTCCCCATCTCACTACATTCTCGCCGATGTGCCGATCCAGAACATCTTTACACTGATCGAGGCCCAACGAGAGTTCGGGACCTACGGCAAATATCCGTTGAATTGAGGAGACTGTTATGAGTGAACCTGAGCTCGAAATGCCTGTTGGCTGGGAAGAGCGGGCCGTCGAAGGCTGGGAGTGGGCGACCTTGTGGGAAGCCGTTGAAGAAGGCGATCACGGCTATGCCCACGATCGTGTTACAGAAGCCATCGCTGCAGGAATCAACCCGCGTGTGATTCTGGACGATGGCCTGTTTCCCGGATTTAACCTGCAAGGCGACCGATTTTCCGAGCAGATCATCTTCATTCCCGAAATGCTGATCACTGCCCGCGCGATGAAGGCCGGGCTGGCACTGATCAGGCCCCTGCTGGCGGCCAATGACGAAAAACCGCTCGGCACATTTGTGATGGGCACCGTGCTGGGCGATATGCATGATATCGGCCAGTCAATCGTGACCATCATGCTGGAAAATGCCGGGTTCAACGTGATCAATCTGGGTACCGATGTGCACCCCGACAGGTTCATCGAAACCGCCGCTGCGGAAAAGGCCGATATGATCGGGTTCTCGGCATTGTTGTCGACAACCGTGTATTATCAGAAGGTTACCATCGAAGAGTTTGAGAAGGCCGGACATCGTGACAAGGTTCACATCCTGATCGGCGGCGCCCCGACAACCCAGGAATGGGCCGACGAATGTGGCGCCGATGGTTGGGGACGTGATGCCATGGATGCGGTCAAGCTGGCTCGCCGGCTGATCACCGAGCAAAGGGGGGCATGGGCATAGGTCTCATGGCTGATACAGTTCAACTTCGGATCAGGGGCGATGATGGGCTAGAGAAGTCCATCATCGCCACCCGTGGCGAAACCCTGCTGGAGGCAGCGCACCGATCCGGCGTTGAAATCACCGCGACGTGCGGCATGCGCGGACGGTGCCGAAGCTGCCGCTGCAAGATTGTCGAGGGAACGGTGCCGCCGCCAACTGTGGCTGATACCGTCCAGCTGGGTCATGAAGAAATCCGCGAGCGGTTCCGACTGGCCTGTCAGACACGCCTGGTTGCAGACACCGTAATCAAGCCGATGCCGCCAAAGTCGGAGTCCGGTCATCAACTGTTGGGCGGGCACGTCGAAACCACATCACTTGACCTGATTTCCGGTGTCGAAAAGATCGCCATTACGGCGAAGGCGCCGGTGTCCGAACATCACCAGACCAGCGACATTGAAGAAGTGTTCATGGCGCTCGGCGCACCGTTGAAGTCGCGCACAGTGCCCGGCGGCTTGCTGCAGGACTTGCCGGCAAAACTGCGTGAAAAAAAGGGCGCCCTGACCGTCACCCTGTTTCGCGGTGCAATTGTCGATATCGAAGTCGGCGACACAACCGGAAAATCCTATGGCATGGCCATAGATATTGGCACCACATCCATCGTCGGCTCGCTGCTGGATCTTGAAACCGGCGAAGAACTGGCCGCTGTCGGCATGCTGAATCCGCAAGCGCCGTTTGGTGCCGACCTGATGTCACGCATCGCGTACGCACAGTTCAAGCCGAAAAACCTTGCCCAATTGCGCGGGAAAGTGCTCAGCGGCTTGAACGACCTGGTCAAACAGGCCGCTGAAAAGGCCGATGTTTCAGCCGCACATATCTACAAGATCGTGATCGTCGGCAATACCTGCATGCATCACATCCTGCTGGGGATCGATGTCAGCTATCTCGGCCTTGCGCCCTACGCGCCGGCGGTGCGTGATGCGCAGACCATTGCCGCTGCCGACCTGCCGCTGAAGACAGCGCCGCGAGCCCATATCTGCACCTTGCCGATCCTGGCCGGATTTGTCGGAGCCGATGCGCTGGCCTGCGTGTTGTCGACCCGGATTTACGACAGCGACACGGTGCGCGGACTGGTCGATATCGGCACCAACGGAGAAATGGTGCTGGGCTCGAAAGACAAGCTGATTGCCTGTTCCGCGCCTGCAGGACCGGCCTTTGAGGGTGCGCAGATCCGCCACGGCATGCGGGGCGCGATTGGCGCCATTGAACGGGTGAGCATTTCAGACGACGTCACCTGCCAGACCATCGGCGGGGAATCGGCGGTTGGCATATGCGGTTCCGGCCTGATCGAAGCGTGCGCGCGAATGTCGGATGCAAAAGTCTTGAACCGGATGGGATCGATCAAATCCGTCGAGGATCTGCCCGCCGCTGTCGCCGCCAGAATCCGCAAGGGCGAACACGGCCAGGAATTCGTGCTGGTGTGGGAAACAGAAGGCGGAAAGGCCGAGGATATTTCGATCACCCAGGGCGATGTGCGCCAGTTGCAACTGGCCAAGGCGGCGATTTTTTCCGGCGTGATGATGTTGATGAAGGCCATGGAAGTGACCGCAGACGGTGTCGATGAACTGCTGCTTTGCGGCGGCTTTGGAAACTATGTCGATATTGAAAGTGCGGTCAGAATCCGCCTGTTGCCGGAAATGGACCCGGAGCGGATCACCTATGCCGGCAATGCAGCACTGATGGGCGCGCAGATGGCTACATTGTCCGAAGTCGAGATTGAGCGCGCAGAGAGCCTGGTAGGAAAGATCGAACACGTCGCCCTGGCCGCGCGCGCAGACTTTCAGGACCTGTTCATTGATGGTATGAATTTCGGTGATCCGGGCATACAGGTTGTTTCGCAGCAGGATGAGGCAATTGCGGTATGAAGAAAACACGCGTGGACATGCTGTTTGGTTTCCTTGGATCGGGCAAGACGACGCTTGCCGCGCGAATTCTGCACGAATATGG
>JBDNEZ010000411.1:0-4069 GCA_041690095.1 Anderseniella sp. | reverse complement strand
CTTCGGCCAGCGGCTTGCCGGTCTCAATCGACATGATGGTGGCGATGGCATCGACCTGTTCGCGGATCAGGTCGGCGACCTTGCGGATTTTCGCAGCCCGTTCCCATGTGCCGGTCCGGCGCCACTGCGCAAAGCCAGCTTCTGCGGCGGCAAGCGCGCGGTCTAGGTCTTCGCTGCCGGCATCTGCAATCTTGCCGATCTCGTCCTCGTTGGCAGGGTCAAAAACCTGTTTGGTTGCGCCGCTTTTGGCCGCAGCCCATTCGCCGTCAATATAAAGCTGAAAGTCCTGATACACGTTGATTTTCCCTGTTCAGATTTTCTGTTCCAGATAGCGGGCCTGCACATCGTCGACCCAGTTACCTACATTCCATGATCCGTATGCACCCATGCCTGCGATGTTGTCAGTACCGCCATAGACCGGCACATGCACCAGCGACAGACCGTCAAAGCCGCTGGCTTCATCCAGTGCCTTGCGCAGTCCGTCCCGGTCAAACCCGGCAAACACTGCCTTCACACCGCGCACCGACGAGGCCATCTGGACATAGTCGACGCAGACACTGTCACTGGTGCGGAACTCCTCGCCATATTGGGCGTACTGCAACCCGGTGATGGCAGCCATCCGGCGGTTGTCAAACAGCACGATCATACCCTTGACGCCGTGCTCCACGCCGTCAATCAGGATTTGCGGGTTCATCATGAAGGATCCGTCACCGGTGAACGCCACACCGTAACGCGGCTGGTCGGCGACGCCTGATGCCAGCAGTGCCGAGGCCGCAAAACCCATATAGGACGCACCGGTCTCGGTGTAGGTGTCTCCGGTGCGCTCATCCTCGACGATCTGGAAGCCATTGGCCTGAACATCGCCGGCATCGAAAAACTTCGCCGCGTTCAGGTTCGCGGCATGATCAGCAGCAATCTTGATGGCAACCGGCTGCGTCAGAACCTGCTGTGCCCACGCCTCATCCATCATCGGCTCGGCAGCATATCTTTCCGCCTTGAAGCTGCTCCAGGTCTGTTTTTGCGCCGCACAGGCGTCGAGCCAGTCGGATCTGTCGGCCGGATCAATCGAGTTTGAACTGACGATCTGGTTCAGCAACTGCGATGTTACTGCGGAAATGTCACCCGGCAGGCCAACCGTATTGGCATAGTGCATCAGGTCGGCCAGATCGCCATTTATGTTGATGACGGCCTGCGCCTTCGGATAGCCGACGCCGGAGCAATCTGCCTGGCAGACCGCACGGCTCCCCATGGCGATCAGCAGATCGGCATTCTCCATGGCATAATTGCCGCTGATCGAACCCTTGGAACCGCCGACATGCATGTTCTGCGGATGCGCATCCGCCAGCACGCCGGTTGATCCCGGTGACTGCACGACCACCGCGCCAATGCGTTCGGCCAGTTTCCGGACCATTTCGTCATGTCCGCGCGTGCCGCCGCCTGCCTTGATGACCGGACGTTTCGATCCGGCAATCAGGTTCAGTGCATCTGCATGGACCTTGCCGTCTGCGGGAACCACTGGCGGAATGGCGAGTGCGCCGGGAAGACTGGCAAGGTTAACCCGGGTCAATTGCGGCTGAGTGTTCAGCGGCAGCAGCACATAGAACGGACCGGCCTTGTAGGGATGATGCACACACGCCGTTCCACGCCGCATGCAGTCACGCAGCGCGCCCGGCGTATGCAGCACGTAAGACTGCCCCATCAGCGCACCGATCTGGCCGAACAGGCCCTGCTGCTGTTTCGGGATCTGCTGCATGTTGTAGCCTTCGCCCTGCGTGGTCTCATCGCCATAGATATGATAGACGCCGACCCCGTTGGACGCGGCCGCCAGCGACCCGGCCATGGCCTGCAGGGCACCGGGCCCGATTGAGGTGACGACAGCGCATGTCTCGCCATACTGCCAGGCAAGCGCCGTGGCGGCATGCGCCATTGCAACCTCATTGCGGCAATTGATCGTGCGGGTGACGCCTGCTTCATCATAGATGCGCAACACCTCACCAAGATCGGTAGAGCCGTGTCCGAAAATCGCAAAGTATTTTCTGACCCCCTGTTTGAGCAGTCCGAGCACCAGGCCTTCCGACAGGGACACATCCACAATGTCCGTAATTGCGCCAACGGCCAGCGCATTGCTCAATCCGCCGGCCTTGCTTATGGCGCCGGCGCGGGACCGGACTGCATCACTCATTTTTGCCACTTCAGATGTCTCCGGCATATGCTTCAGTTTGCCCCCTGTTGTTGTTTTTTACCGCCTGCCGCATCCCGTTTCTTCTTCGCATTACGCATCTGCCCGAACAGGTGGAAGCCAATGACTGCTATGGTTAGCGCATAGAACACCAGCGCCGTGGGGGATGAGAAAAACACCCCGAAATTTCCCTCCGACATGATCGTTGCCGTACGGAATTCCCGCTCAAGCGTCGGCCCCAGAACCAGGCCGAGTATGATCGGGGTTATCGGAATGCGCGCGCGCAGGAGCAGATAGCCGATCAGCCCGATTCCGACCATCATGTAGATGTCCAGAAATGAGTTGCGGATGGCAAACGTGCCCACGCCACACATGATGAGAATGCCGACCGACATCAGGTGGGGCGGTATTTTCAACAGTTTGACGAAGCCGCGAATGCCGAAATACTGGAATACAACCACCGTGATGTAGGATACCAGGATTGCCAGATAGATCAGGTACACTTCCGCCTTGTTGGTGACAAACAGCATCGGTCCCGGCACCAGTCCGTGGATCAGAAACCCGCCCAGCATGACAGCCGTTGCCGGATCACCCGGTAGGCCCAGCGACAACAGCGGAATCATGGCCCCGCCGGTGACGGCATTGTTCGCTGATTCCGGTGCTATGACACCGTCCAGTGTCCCCTTGCCGAAGCGCTCGGGCTGTTTCGAAAAGCGTTTTGCATGATCATAGGCCAGGAACGCCGCAATCGGCCCGCCGGTGCCGGGTATGGAACCCACTGCAGTGCCGAGAGCCGAACAGCGCAGCATCAGCCAGAAAGAATTGCGCAATTGTTTCAGGCTCGGCAATTCGCTGCGAACACCTGAGGCATTGATCCTGAACGCGCGGTCAAGTTTGTAGTCGATCAGGGTTTTCATGATCTGCGGCACGGCAAACAGCCCGACCATGGCAACCAGCAGATCGACACCCTGAAGTAACGGAGTCCAGCCGAACGTCATGCGCGCCACGCCATCCATGTCATCAAGACCGATGGTCATCAGCAGCAGTCCGATGGCTCCGGCAATCATGCCGCGCACCAGCGACCCGCCGGCAAGCCCGCAAATCGTCGACAGGCCGAACAACACCAGTGCGAATATCTCCACAGGCCCGAACTGTATGGCCAGTCCGGCAACCAGATCGACCGAGACAATCATTACCAACAGGCTGAATATACCGCCGAAGCCACTGGCCAGAACCGCGCCGCCCAGCGCCAGACCGGCGCGTCCGTTGCGGGTCATCTTGTAGCCGTCAAGCACGGTTGCCGCCGCTGACGGCGTGCCGGGAATACCCAGCAGGATTGCGGACACGGACCCGCCGGTCATGCCGCCAATATAGGTGCCCAGCAGCATGCCCACGGCCGCACTGGTGTCGAACCTGAAAGTCAGCGGCAACACCAGTGCCAGCGCCATGGAATAGGTCAGCCCCGGCACAGATCCGAAAATGATCCCGATGATTGCACCGGCCACGATGGCGAGCAGTGTGAACGGGTCTGAAATGGCCCCCAGAGCAGCGGCGAATGCGTCCATTCCCGGCTCCTAAAATGCCAGATTGATCAGCGTGCCATACGGCAGATAGACGCCGAGCAGCTTGCCGAAAATCAGATAAATACCCAATGAAAGACCGATGGACATGCCCGCGACCAGTTTTGGCCGCCAAATGCCCAGCACCGGTCCGACGGCTATCGCTACGGTTGCCGCTGTGGCGATTACGAAGCCGGTATATTCAAGCAGGACTGCGTAGCCGACCAGCAGTCCAACCGTGGCAGCAATTGCCCAGATTTCCACGGTGCGGCTGATATCCGGCGAAGCTTCCTCATCAGGGGCAGCTTCGCCGATGCGTTGTGTACAACCG
>JBDNEZ010000410.1:0-3439 GCA_041690095.1 Anderseniella sp. | reverse complement strand
AGCCTGGAAAGGGAACCACGCGCTCTGTGGTGCCTATGGCGGCGACTATCGCTTTCGGATACCAGGTTCTGGCTCCGACCGGGTCGATGGCATCGACCCGAAAATCACGATCGACGGACCATACCCGGCATTCGAAAACAGATTGGGCGGAACTCGCTGCAAGAGCTTCACGCAATTGCTGACCGTTAGTATCGATATCCATGTTCGATGACGAGAATACCGGTGCACGATATACCTGACCACCGCCTTCTGCCGCACGGTCGACAATTACAGTGTCAACACCTGCCTCAGCGGCGGACAGGGCAGCTCCAATTCCGGCGGGTCCGGCACCCAATACGAAAAGTTCGGGTTTATGGCGCATTGTAATCTGCCGTTTTTACTGACAAGCCATTGGTCACACGCTGTTGGCAGGCCAGTTGTCGTTTGCCATCGATTTCGACCAGGCACTCCTGGCATGACCCCATAAAGCAAAATGCGGCTCGTGGTTCGTTGTTGCGCGGGCTGTATCTGAATTGCCTGATACCTGCAGCCAGCAATACTGCAGCAACGCTTTCACCTGCATATGCAAACATCTGTTTTCCATTGACATAGAAGGCGATTTTTTCACCTCGGTCGGGGCCCCTTTCCATGCGCTGCACCAAATGTATCCCTCCTGACTATGCGCCGAGTACCTTGGTTTTCGGCTTGGGGTGAGAGCATTGCGATTTGCCCGGTTTGTGTCTTATGGCGCGGCGTACAGCGTAGACCTGATGATCGCTTCAGCTGGCGCATGACGACGATCATATGAAAATTATATATGACTTGTATATGATTTTGTGTATCCTCAAAATTGTCCCAGGCGTTCGTCGGACCAAATTTGTCGATATCCGTGCCCACGCGATTTGATGTTGTGGAGAGGCATTACCTACTAAACAAAGGAGTAATACCGTGTTTAAAAAGCTGATGCAGACCGTGATTGCCGCATTTGCAATGGTGGTCGTCCTATCGCCGATAGCCGTAGAGGCGCGAACATTGGATGAAATCCTGTCATCCAAGAAACTTGTCGTTGGGGTCAATCCAACACTGCCTCCACTAGGCAATTACAATGAGAAGAATGAAATCGTCGGTTTCGATGTCGACCTGTCGCAGAAACTTGCCGATATGCTGGGAGTTGAACTGGAAGTCATCAAAGTAGGGTCCCCTGATCGCATTCCATTCGTGGCAACGGGGAAAATCGACTATGTCATGGGAGCGATGACCCGCAATCCGGAGCGGGCAAAAATAATTGATTTTACCGTACCTGCACATACTGAGGTGTTTGGCGTCTTGACGACTGAAGGCAAGTCGTATGCAACTTACAAGGATCTTGACAGTGCAGATGTTCAACTGGTCCAGGTTCGCGGCACTACGCCTCTGAAATTCATCAAGGAAAACGTATCGAAAGCAAAAGTTTTGCTGCTGGATAACTATCCAGATGCAGTTCGCGCGCTGGCCCAGGGACGCGGCGACGCCATGATCGACGTGATAGACTTCGTTGGCGAACACATGAACAAGCATAAGGATACCAAGTGGAAAGTCGTGGACGCACCGGTAAACGTGTACTTCTGCGCGCTTGGCGTTGCCAAGGGCAACAGCAGCCTGCGCGATTGGCTGAATGTCGCCTTGTTCGAGCTGCATCGCGATGGTTTCATCGACACAACCTGGAAGAAATGGTTTGGAATTGACATGCTGTACAGTGTCAGCCCGTCGCCGTACTTCTGAAAACGCTTGTTTGCATACATTTCCGTCGAACAGTAAACTGCTGTTCGACGGCTCCATGCTCAAATCCTCCGAACAAGTGATGCCGGAAAGCTCATGAGTTACACACTGCAATTCGGTCAGGTCACCGACTATATTCCCTACCTGATCGGCGGGGCGTGGATCAGTTTGCAAATTGCATTTCTGGCATTTTGCGGGGGAATGATCATCGGCACGCTGGGAGCGATGGCAAAGACCTTCGGCGGCCGCATTGTTTCAGGCCTGACCAATGCATACGTGGCATTCTTCATGAATACACCACAGCTGGTTCAGATTTTTTTTATCTATTTTGCACTGCCGGATGCCGGCATTCTTCTTACATCCTACGAAGCCGTCCTGATCGGCATGACGCTGAACGCCGGAGCCTATCTGACGGAAATCCAGCGTGCGGGTTTCCAGTCTGTTCACCGCAATGAGATGGAAGCAGCCGAAACCCTTGGCATGAGCCTGTTGCAGCGAGTGCGCTACGTGGTGCTGCCGCATATCGCACGAGTATTGTTCCCGCCGCTTTCAAACCAGTACATCCTGATGACGCTGGGCACATCTATGGCGGCAATTTTCGGGGTTGAAGAACTGACGGGGCGGGCATTCAACATCAATGCGGAGACATTCCGTTCCATCGAGGTATTTTCCATCACCGCCATCATCTATATCGCCTTGACACTGTGCGCGACCTTTATGCTCGGTCTGTTCGGGCGATATCTGTTCCGCGCAAAGATGAGGCTTCTGTAATGTGGGAGCGAATCGTAGAAGAGGCCCCAGCTTTCTTCACCTACTATAATATGATTTTCCTGCTTCAGGCGTTGCTGGCAACGTTCCTGTTGTCAGCTATAGGTTGCCTTGTCGGGTTTGGTGGCGGTTTCACACTGGCGGTAATACGCCGGACTGAATCCTGGACCTTGCTGCCGTTCAGGATCAGTGGCGTGGTGTTTACCGAAATATTCCGCCGGACGCCCTTTCTGGTGACATTGATGATGGTGTTTTTTATATTTCAGATTGCCAACATCGATATCTCCCTGTTTACCGTAGCGGTGATAAGTGTGTGCTTTATTGCCACGGCGTTTATCGCTGAAATCATACGCGGCGGCTTCGATTCTGTTCATCGGACACAGTGGGACACCGCCGAAGCGATGAACATGACGTTGTTGCAGACGCTTCGCTATGTGATCGTGCCACAGGCCTGGAAAATTATTCTTCCGCCGGTATTCAGTTTCTTCATTCTGTTTATCAAGGACACCGCGCTGGCGTCACAAATCGGCGTTGTGGAACTGACCTACGCCGGGAAAGTTTTGAACAACAAAGGCTTTTCCGCAGCTTTGGTATTCGGCTCAATCCTGGTGCTTTATTTTGCATTGTCCTACCCACTTGCACGGTTCGGTGCGCTCATGGAGAGAAAACTTGCCCCAACTGGAAATCGTTGACCTGAAAGCTTCCTACGACCGCAAACCTGTTCTGGAAAAGATCAATCTTACCGTTGAAAAGGGAGAAATAGTCAGTCTCATTGGGCCCTCGGGCTCTGGAAAAAGCACTCTGCTGAGGGTTCTTATCGGATTGTTGCCACCAGTTGCGGGTCTGGTGCGACTGGACGGTCAGGATATTGACTACAACAGCAAGCCAACGGTGCGAATGCTCAGGGACCGCATCGCCATCGTGTTTCAGCAGT
>JBDNEZ010000409.1:0-5590 GCA_041690095.1 Anderseniella sp. | reverse complement strand
TGCGCTTGATGCCCCGAAACGTACAACACGCAATAATTCGCACTTTGTATGCTCACAAAGCGCTCGAAGCCATCATTTATTCGACGGGTTGAATCTGTTCCGCCAATCCGGACAGCCAGCGCTCGATACGGGCCTTGTTGGCGCCAAGGTCACTTTTACCCAGCTGCGACCGCGAATAGATCGCAAGCGTTGACTGGCCGCCTGCGCGATCAAAGAACTGCACAACGACCGTATCCGGAAACCCGAGCCACTCGGTGCGCTGAATATAACGATCGGTCAACGTGCTGTCACTGGAGTCAACCGTTGTTACTCGAGGCTCAGTGGCAATCACTTTTGCGAAAGCAATCCTGAGTGCGCGGGCGGTCACCGGATACAGGGCGGACCTGATGTCAGCTGTCGCCTTGCAAACGTCCTGCGGGCAGGCAAGTGCATCATTTGGCGACGTGCGCCGTTGCAACTGCTCGAAGGACACCGGACCGAGGTCCGGCTCGCCGAAAACACTCCAGAAGCGTTCCGGTCCTGTCACCACGAACGCAAGCACTATTACGGTTGCCAGGAGCACCAGACCGATGCCGATGGCGGCGAGAATTTTCATGCTGTATGTCCAGGCAGGTTATACCAAATCTCAGTAACAGCGACCCATTTCACCGGATCAATCTGTGCACGTGGGCCATAAGGATCATAATACACGCATACATGATACAAGCATACATGATACAAGCATACATGGACGCAATACGACCGGCGCTAAAAACCGGGATGATTGAAGCGGGCAGGTCGCAAGGCCTGTGCAACTGTTGCGGGCGTGCCTGAGTTCGGCGAGAAACAGTCTTGCATCCGATCAGTTTTCTCCCCTAGATTTCAGCATGACCATTGCCAGCGCCACCGATATCACCCGCGACCTCGTCAGGTTCAACACCATCAATCCGCCGGGTCATGAAAAGCTGTGCGCCGATTATCTTGGTGCACTGTTGCTGGACGCCGGATTCGAGGTCAACAGTTACCAGTATGGCGACGAGCGCATCAGCCTTGTGGCGCGGCTTGCCGGCACCGGTGGCAAGCAGCCGATCTGCTTTGGCGGGCATACCGATGTGGTACCCCTCGGCAACAAGGCGTGGTCGGTCGAGCCGTTTGCCGGCGATATCATCGATGGCCGGATGTACGGCCGGGGCACCTGCGACATGAAAAGCGGTGTCGCGGCTTTCGTGCATATGGGTCTCAAGCTTGCGGCAGAGCCGCATGGTGCCGCGGATATCGTGCTGGTCATGGTGGCCGGCGAGGAGACCGGCTGTGACGGCAGCAAGCACCTTGAAGACCTTGGTGTGCTGCCTGAAGTCGGGGCGATGATCATCGCCGAGCCGACCTCAAACTATCCGATTCTTGGTCATCGCGGCGCATTGTGGCTGAATGTCACCGCGCACGGCAAGACAGCGCATGGCTCGATGCCGCAGCTGGGCGACAATGCGGTGTACAAGGCCGCCCGGGCCGTGACCAAGCTGGAGAATTTCGGCTTCAATGTGCCGCCGAACGATCTGCTCGGGTCGACGACACACAATGTCGGGACGTTTCACGGCGGCATCAACATCAATTCAGTACCTGACCGGGCCAGCTTCAGCGTCGATATCCGCAGTATTCCAGGTCACCGGCATGGTGATATCATCGCTGATCTGGCAGCCTATCTGGGCGACGAAGTCGAAATCGAGACGGTGGTTGATGTGGCCCCGGTGCTGACAGAAGCGGATGATCCCTGGGTCCGGGATGTGTTCGAGTTGATGACGCCGCGGCTCGGTAAAGCGCCGGAGCCAAGAGGCGCGCCGTATTTTACGGATGCATCGGCGCTGACACCTGCCTGTGGCAATCCGCCGACGCTGATCCTGGGGCCCGGCGACATGGCCCTGGCGCACCAGACCGATGAATACTGCGATGTCGCCATGATAGAACAAGCTGCCGATATCTATGAAGCTGTCGCGCGGCGCTGGTGTGAAATCCAGGTCGAGGCGACCGCAGAAATTCGGTCAGATGACCCGGAATAGTTGCAAACCGCATTAGAGCAATATGTATCCATATGGATGCATAAAATTGCTCTAACACTTTGGAATCGAGCGTTTTATCCGAACAGATGATTCCATCTGAACGGATAATGCTCTAGACGCCAGAAATCTGCACACAACACCGCCGGATTTTCCAGCGGTGTTGCACATGAAGGTAGGTTGATCCCGCTCAGAAACCCTGACGGTCCATGCAGCGGTTCCAGCGTGAGGTGTCATAGCCCCACCGTTTCGCACATCTGCGCGACCAGTAACGATAGCCACCGCCCTGGGGGCGGTAATCATAACCGTAATTATAACCACTGCCATAGTAACCGGGATAGTACCCGTCACCGGAATAGATACCGAAGCCTGGCCCGCCGATGCCAAAGTAAACTCCGCCACCGTCGCGATGTCTGTGCTCACGATGACCGATAAGTTCGTAGCGGGGTTGAGCAGAAGCAATTCCGACGGCCGCGACCGTACCAATGCCGAGGCCCAAAGCCAACGCACCATCACGCGAAAGTGCATTGGCGGGTGAAGCTGCCGCAGCAGCAATAGAGAGTGCAGCGACAGCACACATGATAGACTTCCTGAACATTTCAATCTCCATTATGAAGCCTAGTTGATACACTTGTCAGCTGCGAAGGCCTTATGGATCCGCCGGATCTGGGTCTATCGCATCAACGTTGATTTTACGCCTCAGGTAGCCGTTCCACACTATAATTATTTGTAATGTAGACTGGCTCGCAGACCGGCCGTCTGCCGGCAGCCGTTTCTGGAACCGCCATCGTGCAGGTATGCACCACGAGATCATTGATCTGACAGTGGACCGACCGGAACCGCCACAACGGGCGTCAGTGGCTCTCTGGTTTGTTTACAGACGCCATCTGTCTGCCATCAGCGCGTCCCGAGAGCTTTTCCTCGCATATTTTTGCGGTTTCAACGTCCGAAGGATGTGATCAATTTGACCCTGATTATGTGTCCGTGACCAAAGCGTGTTGCGGTCAAATCGGCCCAATTGAGCGCAACATGCTTTACAGTTCCTTGTGACTGCCATCACATAAAGGCTGGCCAGCAGTATGCTTGCAGGCGCAGAAAAACTTGCGGCCTGATGTCTGTGCAGTCCATTTGACGGGTTGGAAATCGGTACCCTTGTGGCTGCCGTCACAGAATGGCTGGTTGTTTGACTGGCCACAGGCGCACCAGAAGTAGTTCTTGCCTGCCTCAACCTCAATCGGGATTGGTGCTTTTTGCGCGATAATGGGATCAGTCATGTCGGTTCCTCTTTGATGAGATGCCACAATCTGACTGAATAGCGCCGACTTTTCCAGAGCAACATGGGTTCAAGGAACCCTATTGAGCGCGACACGCTTTAGGGTGACACATCAAGTAGAAGTGACACAACGTTAATTATCCAAATGACAACACTGGGTGTATGCTATCGAGGCTTACCAGGCTGAGCTTTCCGATCAGCCAGCGCACGAGAGCAGCCAAGCAACCCTACACCCGCTCAGAAAAACTGGAGTAAAATTATCGCTCGCCCGGGAACCAAAACCTGGCGTTGTCGTTATACAATCATGAAAACAGCTCGCTCATACAAACGTCTGGTTGCAATGACAACGATCATCGTTGCAGGTTTTGCTTTGGGAAATGGTTTAGCCGGCCCGCAGTTGTTTGGCCCAAATCATCAAACCGGGGCATCTGGATATTCTGCATCTGAAGAAGCCCCCAAAAGCCACACCGGTTACACCACTGTTTATAAAGATCCGAACGGTCCCGGACCCGATGGTCAAAGGTTTGTCGGGCGCAGAAATTACACGATCGTGTCCGGAGTGACCATCGATCAGTCAAAGGGCTTCGAAATATAACTTTTGTGTATTGATGGCGAGTACAGCAATGCATGTCTGTCGTTGTGGTCTGGGGTTGACCACAAGACGAGCATAACGATGCTCCGCAGAGGGTCACATGCACCTCCCCCACCTAAGTGAAACATGCTCTAATGGCAGCGGGTCAACCCTGGACGTGTCAGTACACGGCATCAGACCGACTGCGCCGGGAATACGGACAGCGCAATCCATCCGGCTCCAATTCATGCAGGCTTGGGCCAGACAAAATCAGGACGAAGTCCCTCATAAACAGGACGGCCATCATCAGGTGCCGGCGCGCCGCTGGCTGGATCATAAAAGGCATGATAGGTCGCCGGCATGCCGCCTGAATCGTAACCCATCAGGTTTGGCACGATCACTCGAATGCGACTTTCCTTGTCATCGAGCATGATCGGTGTGCCGCAGGTTGCACAGGTGCATAGTTCCAGCGGTCCATCCGGATTCTTAGCATTGAATGGCTGACGGTTCAGGCTGTCAGCTTCATCAACAGCAAGATCGCTGTGTTTAAAAAACACCACATGAGTTGTGTCCTGCCCGGTAACACTTTTGCAGACAGAGCAATGGCAGGTGTGATTATCGATCGGCTCTTTCTTCGAATGGGTGTGTACATGGTCACACCCTCCAGCATACTTATCAGACATGTTCTCATCCTTTCCAGTTTATCGGATCAAATCATTCGCTGAGGTGGATCACCTGACATAATCAAAGTCACCTAAAGTAAACCATCAGTCGCTCACTTAAGCGAGGTCTTTTTTACGGCTGCGTCGGCGCTGACACCTGCCTGTGGCAATCCGCCGAGGCTGATCCTGGGGCCCGGCAACATGGCCCTGGCGCACCAGACCGGTGAATACTGCGATGTCGACATGATAGAACAAGCTGCCGAAATCTATGAAGCTGTCGCGCGGTGCTGGTGTGAAATGCAGGTCGAGGTGCGCACGAGCCCCAGCCTCATGTAAGTTTCAATGGAAACTTGCCTGAAAACTCGTGGGCGTGAGCGAAACGTGGGCATCGAGCGGCGGGTACAGCTCAAACGCCTTCGGCTCACGCGAGAAGTTCCACAGCCGAAAAAGACACCATTCCGAACGGCGTTGTTCAGCCACAGCGAGTTCGTTGCGCGAGATGTGAAACGGTGCGCGTTCCCAACCGTTTGTCGTCTTCACCTCAATCAACCGCTGGCGCCCGTCCGGTGTAAAGCTGGCGATGTCGTATCCCGCCCCATCGCCATCTTCTTCCGACACCCAACGCACCTTGCGCACCAGATCATCCCGTCCAGCGCCCTTCAAGGTGGAGCGTTCGTGCGCCAGAACGCGCTGTTCTCCGGCACGACCGAGGACCCTATTGCGTTCATCCCGACCGGCTGCGTCAAATTTGCGCGCGACGTGCAGCATCTGCTCCAGTTCCTTCGGTGGCGGCCGGTTGGACAGTGCCGGTTGCGGCCCGATCCAGATCTGCGCTGCATCGCTCAGGCCAGTTGCAGGTTGAATTTTGGGCGTCCGTTCCAACCAGGCCGGGTTCAAGGCAAGCCAGCGCGCGACCGCGTCCTCCAAGGTCAACTGGTAATTGACCGCAGGCTTGTAGCCGGGAACCCAATCCTCGGAGAGCCCCTTCAACACTGCACTGATATTCTGGTGTTTGAACTCGATTGAACCCTCAGAGCGGTTAGGGAGCAGAGGC
>JBDNEZ010000408.1:0-3451 GCA_041690095.1 Anderseniella sp. | reverse complement strand
TGCAACAGCTTCTGCCTGCGCGCGGTCAAAACCCAGACGGTTGATCCCGGTGTCAACGTGAATGGCGGCCTTGTGCCTGCCGTCCGTCGCATCTGCCCATTCTCTCAACTGGCAGGGGCTGACAAGGCAGGGGCGCAGATCATTGGAAATGTAGAACCCGGATTGTCCGGCAAACAGGCCGTCAAGAACATAAATGACGGCCTCCGGCAAGGCGTCGCGCACCCGTTTGCCTTCCACGGGCAGCGCGACGAAAAACGTTGTGCAGCCGGCTGACCACAAGGCCCGGGCGACTTCAACAGCGCCACAACCATAGCCGTCAGCTTTTATGGTCGCACCACATTCGGCCGGCGAGACCTGGCCGGCGATCATGCGCCAGTTCCGGGCCAGCGCGGCAAGATCAATGGTCAGCGTGGCAGCGGCCAGTTCAGGTGGGAGTGCCATGGCGCCATCAGTCACGAATGTCTGGCATGTAACCTGGTCGCACCAGGTTTTCAAACCGCGTCAGGTTCGCATCAAAGTGCAGGGACACAGTGCCGGTGGGTCCGTGGCGTTGTTTGCCGATGATGACGTCTGCAACACCGACGACACCATCCATGCGTTCTTGCCATTGCATGTGTTCATCAGTGTTCGGTTTGGGCTCGTCACGGCCCAGATAATATTCTTCACGATAAATGAACATCACTACGTCCGCGTCTTGCTCGATAGATCCGGATTCACGCAGATCGGCCAATTGCGGGCGCTTGTCTTCGCGGTTTTCCACTTGTCTTGAAAGCTGTGACAGTGCGAGAATCGGGACTTGAAGTTCCTTGGCCAGGGCCTTGAGGCCAGTAGTGATTTCGGTGACCTCCTGAACCCGGCTTTCCGATGCCCTGCGGGCAGATCCAGACAGAAGCTGCAGGTAATCGACGACTATCAGGCCAAGAGTTCCGCGCTGACGTTTCAGCCGGCGCGCACGCGCAGCGAGCTGGGCAATGGCCAGCCCGCCTGTTGCATCAATATAGAGCGGTATCGCTGCCAGCCGCTGGCTGGCCTCCACAAGCCGGTCAAATTCGTCAGGGGTAATCTTGCCTCGTCTGATGCGCTCTGACGAGATTTCGGCCTGCTCGGAAATAATACGGGTGGCCAGTTGCTCGCCCGACATTTCCAGTGAGAAGAATGCAACAATGCCGCCATTCTTCACAGTCATTGTGCCGTCTGCATTATGTTCAGCCTGATAGGCAGCAGCGACATTGTAGGCAAGGTTGGTTGCAAGTGATGTTTTGCCCATGGCAGGGCGCCCTGCAAGGACGAGCAGATCGGATGACTGCAATCCGCCGAGCTTCTCATCCAGGTCTTTCAGGCCTGTCGAGATGCCCGACAACCCTCCGTCGCGCTGATAGGCTGCTGCAGCCATATCGATGGCTTCCGTCAAGGCCGTGCCGAATGGCTGGAAGCCCTGACCGTATTTTTCCGATTCAGCGATTTCATAAAGCTGCTGTTCGGCGTCTTCGATCAGTTGCCGCGAGGATTTGTCCACCGGCGTGTCAAAACTGTTGTTGACGATTTCTGTACCGATGCCGATCAGCGCACGCCGCTGCGCCAGTTCGTAAATGGTTCGGCCATAGTCCTCGGCATTGATGATTGTGGTGGCAGAAGCGGCAAGCCGCGCCAGATAGGCAGCTCCGCCAATGTCGTTCAGGGTCTCATCCTGCTCGAAGAATGATTTAAGGGTTACTGGCGATGCCAGGTGGCCGCCTCTGATTCGTGTAGCAGCAGCTTCAAAGATGCGCGCATGCACACCTTCATGGAAGTGTTCCGGCATCAGAAAGTTGGAAACCCGGTCACAAGCCTCATTGTTGACCAGAATGGCGCCCAGCAACGCCATCTCCGCCTCAAGGTTGTGAGGCGCAGAGCGAAAGTCTTCATCGCCAGGCTGGTCGCCGCCACCCTGATTGAGTTTGATAACTGAATCCATGACACACTTGATAGCGCGCCCTGCGGTTTGTCGCGAGGTCCAATCTGCCGCAGCGCCGACCTTTCCACTATTGCTTTCCAACCTGTGGATAATGCGCTGATTCTTCGTTTGAGGTCTTCACAACCTGTTTTCGTCGGCCAACTCGTTGGCGAGTCTGGAACAATTTGCTCTCATTCCTGCGCAAACGGGTCTCTTCGCGGGCAATATAGTCCCGTGTCAGGGGCAGGGCATATTGATTGCCCGCCGCCTGAAGCTGAAAGTTGTTCAAACCCAGATAGCGGAAGCTCAGTTCCGACGAGGCGAAATAAAATTCCCACATTCTGGCAAATTGCTCGTCGTAAAGCGCAACAGCGTGCTGTCTGTGTGCATCAAAGCGTTTGCGCCATTCAGCCAGTGTGCGGGCGTAGTGAAGCCGCAAAATCTCGATGTCAGTGACATACAGGCCTGAATTCTCAATCCGCGGCAGAACTTCTGACAGGGCAGGGCAGTAACCGCCGGGAAAAATGTATTTTTGTATCCATGCACTTGTGGCACCGGGCCCGCTGGCGCGTCCGATGGAGTGGAGTACGAAAACACCATCGGGTGCCAACAGGTCACGGACTTTTTCAAACAGCTCACCATAGTGTCTGACGCCGACATGCTCAAACATGCCTACAGAAACGATCCGGTCAAACCTGCCGTTCAGTTCCCGGTAATCCTTGAGGTGAAAACTGACCTGGCCATCCAGTCCGCAATCATGCGCGCGCTGGCTGGATACCCTGTGTTGTTCTTCCGACAGGGTGACGCCGGTGACCTGTGCCCCGCAGACCTGGGCAAGGTAAAGCCCAAGTCCTCCCCAGCCGGAGCCGATGTCGAGAACTTTCATGTCAGGCTCGATCACAAGTTTTGCAGCCAGGTGGCGCTTTTTGGCCAGTTGTGCCTGTTCCAGGTTTTGGCCGGTTTTTTCAAAGTATGCACACGAATACTGGCGGTCGTTGTCCAGGAACAGATCGTAAAGGTCGCCGGACAGGTCGTAATGATGCGCTACATTATTGCGTGCTCGCCCAATCCTGTTGTCCTGCTGCAGTCGTTTCAACCGTTTGCGGATGGCGTAGGGTATCCGCACCGGTACCGGCGATTTGGCCGTTTCCAGGTTTGCCATCAACAGTTTCAGAACGTCGTATATGTTGCCGTTGGTCACCGACAGCAGGCCGCTTGTGTAGGCCTCACCGAAATAAAGGTCAGGATCAATGAGCAGGTGTCGTACTGTCGCGCTGTCATGAATCCGAAAACCCGTCGGCGTTCCGGTGGCATCACCAAACCGGGTTTCATTGCCATCCGGCATGATAACTTTCAGGTCCCCGTGCTGCACCATATGGCCCAGCATCTGTATGAGCAAAGCTTGCATCGGTTCGCTTCCTCGTTCCATTGCCGCCCGGTCCGAAGGTACAGGTAATTCTGGCAAACCCTTTGTTCGAGGTCAAATCTTCTGTCACTCGGGCGATAGCCATCCGCACG
>JBDNEZ010000407.1:0-5512 GCA_041690095.1 Anderseniella sp. | reverse complement strand
GCCTGCGTATCGGCGGCACAATCGAGCCGGAGGTGCGCAGCGGCCGGTCAGGCCGGGTCATGATGGGTGGCGTGTTCGGACGCAGCGCCAGCAATCGCTCCACCCGATCCGCTGTTTTGGGATGACTTCGCATAATTGACGGTTCCGGTGACCGGGAGCCTGGCAATACAAGTTTCTCCCACATACTGCCTTGCTTCTGCTCCAGCGTCTGCAAGGCGGAAGCCAAGCCTTCGGGATCGCCCGTCAGGCCGGCTGCGTCAAGATCGGCGTCATATTCGCGGGTGCGCGACAAGGCCAGTTGCAACAGCCCGCCGAGCGTCGGGGCGGCAGCCAGGACGGCAATCGCAACCCACGGGACACTGCCGCCACTGCTCAGGTAAGCTGCAGGCACACCGATCAGCAGGCCAAAAGTGGCCAAGGTGCCGGTCAGCCGCGACAAAACATCACCGAGTGCCATGACTGTCAGGTCCCTGTTGCGGATATGGCTGACTTCGTGGGCCAGCACACCGGCCAGTTGTCTGAGTGTCAGATTGCGGATCAGGCCATCGGTTACGGCAATCGCGGCACCGGTTGTCTGGCCGACAGCAAAAGCATTCATCATCTGTGACGGCACGTAGTAAAGTTGTGGCACTGCGGGCAGTTCGGCCCGTGTTGCCAGTTCGCGAATGAGCTGGTGAAGCTGTGGGACATCATGCGGTGTCAGCACACGTGCCTTGTAGAGTTTCAGGACAAGCTTCGGTGATACGCGGCCTGCCTGCCAAAGCCCGAAGCCGGTCAGTACTGCGGCCCAAACCACACCCGTTCCGCCAAAGACACTGAAGGCAATCAGCGCCATGAGGAGGGCGGAGCCGGCAATCATCAGCCATGTGTGCAGCGTGTTTTGCCGTTGATGTGCACTGAGGGCATCACTGTTCAGGGGCTGGAGAGGAAAGTTCATGTGGTAAATTTAGGTGCTGTGCCGGTAAATTACCAGCCTCCACCGCCGCCGCCACCGCCACCTCCGCCGGAAGACCCGCCGCCGGAAAACCCGGATGATGAGGATTTTGGTGCCGGCATGGCATTGGTCATCGATTTGCCGATGGATGCAGGCAGGCCGGCCATGGTCTTGGCGATGCTGCTCGATGAGAAATTTCCGCCGCGATACCAGTGCGGTGAGTAGCTGGCGGCGGTTGCTGCACCTGCGGCAGATGCAAGCCAGGACTGAAACGCCTCTGACCAGGGTTTTTCCAGCCCCAGGGCAACGGCATAGGGCAGCAAGGTCTCAAAATGACGTGGCGACATGACCGGCGCACCTGCCAGGTTCATACGGTCTTTTTCCGCCAGGTTGATATAGGTTTTCAACCCGGCAATGCCATCCATCATCTTGCGCCCGAGTGGAGTCGGGGCGCCTAACAAGAAGAAAAACAGCACATTGATCATGAAGATGCTGACGATTGCCGCCAGGGTGGCGGGCCGGACGCTGCCGTCGACCACAAGAGTCCCAATAAATGGCAGGGCATTCATGGCGAAAAAGCCGAAGACAAACCACCGCATGACTGAAGCGAACTTGCCGCTCAATGCCTGTGCGCTGGACAGTTTCAAGCCAAGGGTGATGGACACCACAGCGATGAATGTGGCCACGATGACAAGCAGGAAAGCTGGACCCAGGATATTTGCGCCTCCGCCGCTGGTCACAAGCGTTGCTATTAGGGCCAGCACCGACATGGCTATGCCTGCAAACACGTATGGAAGGTTCCTGACAAAGAACCTGTTGCGGTGTTCGGCATAAATGGCTTTGCGAAACCTGCTGGTTACAGACTTGACCGCTGACGTATTCGATTTGTCGATGCGAAACTCGTTGCGGGAACCGACTACGCGCAGGATAGCTGCTTCACCGACTGGCAGAGGGTCTCGCGCAACGGCGCCGGTCGGCTTTATGACAACGTCACCTTTCAGATCTGCAAGCTCAACCAGTCCCTTGACCGCCAGATTAAGCAGCGCAGACGAAAACCCATCATGGCCGGACAGGCCCTTGTTCTCGATATAATGCACCAGCGCCGGAGAGATGCCGTCAGGCGCATCCCAGCGCGGCACCATTATGCCGGCTGGAGGGTCGCGTCCAACCCGTCGCCAGGCCCAGAAATAATAGAATCCGACAATCAGAAAGCCGCCCAATCCCAAAATGAAAGCTGCATTGTCACGCCAGTACCAGGCTGCCTGCTGACTTTGGCTGGGCGGTGCGATGCTGCCCTTCGGCATTTTTATGACGATGGTCAGACCCTCACGGGGACCAAGCAGAGCGGTTGTCTGAAAGCTGACAATGTTGCCGCCATTGCTGGTGCTGGAACGGGCACTCCTGCCGGTCGCCCCATAAGCACCCGTGAAATAGGCCGTGTCGGTTGCACGAACGCCGTCCGGCAAAAGCACTTCGGCGCGCGCCTGGCGGATTGGAAAGTCCCAGAAATTGCCGGTGACGTTCCAGTACAGTTCGTCATGGTCGGAAAAGAAACGTATCTGCCTGTCGGTCCAATAGGTGATCTTGTAGGTAAACTCACCGGCTCCGATGAACACGTCCTTACTGCCGATATAGATGCGGGCCGCGCGGCCGGCCTTGTCCATTCGAAAGTCTTCCGGCATTCCATCGCGGGTGACCGAGACAACATCAAAACCGACCTCGCGTTGGCGCCCGTTCGCATCTTCGATCATCAACGGGAAGTCGCGGTAAATGCCCCGCCTGATCTGCGCATTCTCGCCCCTTACACGGATGGTTTCCACCACCTGCAGTTCGCCGGTCGCGAAAACCTCGATTCTTGCATCGAAATCGAGGATCTGCTCTCTGGCATGGCCGGGCACGGCCAGCAAGAGCAGCGCAATCAAGGCGCATAAAGAGCAGCGGAGACGGTGCATCGTGCCAATAATCCACATCAGCCAGGGGGCTGGTTTTTAGAATTTCACTTCGGGAACATTCCGGTCGTCTGCGTCATCGACTTCAAAGTACTCGGCAGTCTGGAACTTGAAATAGTTGGCCACGAAATTGGACGGGAAGCTTTCGACCTTCACATTCAGATCGCGGGCCGCGCCGTTGTAATAACGCCGTGACATCTGGATTTCGCCTTCGATCTTGTCCAGCGTCTGCTGCAATTGCAGGAAGTTTTCATTTGCCTTCAGATCCGGATAGGCCTCTGCAACCGCCATCAATTTGCCAAGTGCCTGGCTCAACAGGCCCTCTGCGACAGCGCGGCCGGCAATGTCGCCTTCCGGTACGGACTGAACGCGGGTGCGCATTTCGGTCACTTCGCGCAGCGTGTCTTTCTCGTGACCGGCATAGCCCTTGATGCTTTCCACTATATTGGGAATCAGGTCGCTGCGGCGCTTGAGTTGCACGTCTATGCCGCTCCAGGCCTCCTTGACCATCTGTCGGGCCTTGATCAACCCGTTGTAAATGCCAATGACATAAAATGCGACGGCAGCCAGGATGCCGAGAATGATGAGCATGGACATGGATTGATCTCCGTTTGGATATGAGCAAGTTTACTCGGGCTTGTCCGGTTTGTCTTTACTTCCCTGCCCACCATCCCCGCCAAAATTGACCACTTCACGCATGAAGTCGGACAGGCCGGGTCTGGTCTGGGTCAGGAAAGGCAAAGGCCGGCACAGATCCATGGCAGCCAGCCCGATGCGGGCGGTCAGAATGCCGTTGACTGCGCCTTCGCCGAAGCGTGCTGACAGGCGCCCGATCAGGCCTTTGCCGATCACGGCGCTGATCACGCTGTCTGATAGCGCCAGGCCGCCGGTTACGGCCAGATGGCCTGCCACCATTCGGGCCAGTCGCATGGTTCCCAGCGTGCCCGGGCGGCCGCCGTAAAGTGTTGCCAGTTCGCGCATCATGCGCAGGTTCTGAGCGCCGACCAGCGCTATATCGAGGGCAGCGGGCGCGATGGCGGTTACCACGCTGACACGCCGGGCGGCGCGGGCAATGATACGGCTGGCTTCATCGTCCAGCGGTTTCATCAGGTCACGCTCGGCCAGCCTGACACGGTCGGCCGGGTCCATGATGGCCCTGGAGTGTTCCTTCAACTGGGCCAGCCCCCAGCGCATATCGGGCCTGGCGTCATAGATTGAATGTAGGTCAGCCAGCGTTGCTTGTGCGGCCGCTGCATCATCAGCAGAGATGGCGCGGGTGGCATCGGCCTGAGTGGTGCCCAGTTTCTTCAACCGCCACAGGCCGAACAATTCGCGTAAAATGATGGCGACAGCGGCGAGCAGCACCAGTGCCAGCAGCCCGGTTCCGATCCAGCCGAGTACGGGTGACCGGGCGAACAGATCCTCGATCAGTTGCGTTGCAGCCAGACCTGCCCACAAGCTTGCCAGCCCAAACGCGCCAGACATCAGTATGGTGCCCCAGCGAAAACGCTTTGCAATCGTGTGGTCGCGGGCAATCGCGGGTAGCAGCGCGTCATCCGATGGGTCTTCAAAGCGGATTTCCGGTGCTGCAAGGGCGCGCGGCTGCCTGCCCTTTGGTTTGGTTTTTGAAGCCTGGGCTTTTTTGCTCGCCGGCTTTTGCGGATCAGATTCTGTAGCCGGATCGGAACCCCTGTCCTTGCCCCCTGTTTCCGAAGCAAGGCGAAAGGCTTTTGGCGCGCGCGGGGTATCGGTCATATCAGGCGGTCTCCCACAAGAAACTCCAGGGTTCGATCAAGACGGATGTGTGGGAATGTGGCTACGGCACCGGCTTCACCGGATGCTTCGAGCTGCGGTGGCCGGAAGCGCACGAACTTGAGCTCACCTTCCAAAGAGCCATCCAGTGCGGCTGCCGGGTCGTCCGGCAGGTCGCCGGGAAAAATGGCTGCTTCGGTTGTGCCGTCGAAGACTTCGCCAGCCACTTCCTCACCCTTGATCGGGGTGCCTGCAATACACTCCAAAGTTTCACCGGATTGTTTGACACTCGCCTCTCTGGTGGCGCGAATGGCGGCAATGGCGGCTACATCAATCTGCGCCCCGGCAAACTCTGCCCGTTTTACTGCATCGGCAACAATCAGGCCCAGTACTTTTTCCAGCTTGTCGTGGCTTGAATGGTGCAGCAGGTCAGATTTGGTTGCGGCGAACAGGATGCGATCGGCGCGCCTGCCAAACACCGCAGATGCCCAGGAGTTTGCGCCCTGCCGGAAACATGACAGAACATCCGTTAGTGCTGCCCTGAGATCATTTACAGCTGCGGGGCCTGCATTGAGCGCGCTCAAGGTATCGACCAGCACGATCTGGCGATCGAGACGGGCAAAGTGATTATAGAAGAACGGCTCCACAATGCGCTGGACATAGGCGTTGTAGCGGCGTTCCATCAAGGCGTGCATGGAACCGTTGCGTGCAGCGGTGGCCGGATCAAGCGCCAATGGCGCAAAAGTCAGCAGCGGAGAACCTTCCAGGTCACCCGGCATCAGAAACCGTCCCGGCGGCAGGGTGGACAGGGAAACTTCATCAGTACGGCATGATGCCAGATATGCCGTGAACAGTTTGGCTGCGCGTTGTGCATCGG
>JBDNEZ010000406.1:0-6715 GCA_041690095.1 Anderseniella sp. | reverse complement strand
GGAAATGCGCTCGCCGGGATTGCAGCAGGCTCAGGCGCGGCCGCAGACGCATACGCGCCACAACCGCAAGGCAAGGAATCTGGCGAGGCAGCTCTGAAGTTGATGGACAAGTTGCTGAATTACGGCAAGGCAACCGAGAGTGTGCGCCAGAAAGATCAAGGACTCGGCATCAACCAACAAAACGCCGATACAAGCCGGTTTAGGGCCGAAGGATCTGTACGCCAGGGCGATGCGCGCCAAAACCTTGCGGAACGGCTGGGCATCTCGACGATGGAAGATCGAACAGCGGGAAATAATGTCGCGCAACAAAACGCCGATACAAGCCGGATTAACGCAATTTCCGGAAAACCGCGTAACTTCACACCTGTTGATCCGGCAAAACTCCAACTGCAGGCGCAGCAAGTTCTCAGCAAGGCCAAGTCCGATATATTCAAGGACCGGGAATTTATGGATGAAGGTCAGTTACAGTCGGCAAATCAGGAATACCAGGCGCTTGAGCAGAAGTTGCAAGGCATCCTGAAAGGTGGCACAACTGCACCGGCTCCGACGACAAACGCACCACCGCCCAAGGCCATCGAGGCATTGATGCAAAACCCCGGCAGGGCGGCCGAGTTTGATCAGATGTTCGGACCCGGCAGCGCAGCGCAGATTCTTCAGGGACGATAAATAATGGCAAATTTCTTCGAGCAGTTCATCGAGACACCATCGGCAAAGCAGGAAAGCAAACCTGCCAAACCTGCCGGCGGCAACTTCTTTGAACAGTTTGTTGAACCATCTCCAGCGCCGGGGGGCGCTGCGAGCCGCCCGGTTGACGCTCAGACCAGCATGGAAGCAAAGCTTCCATTGGAGCAGTCAACCGGGCCGGGCTTGCCAAACAAACCGCAGACGTTTGATGAAAAGGGCAAGCCCACATCAGCCCTGACGCCATCCGGCCAGCCTGAAACACCTGACATTCGCAACCACCCGCGCACGAAGGCATATGAAACCATCGGCGGCAAGGAATATGCGCGATGGGATGACGGCTCTATATGGGAAGTCCCGCGCGATGCAACCGGCAATCTGTCAGGCGATCCAAAGCCGATCTATGACGAAAGCATCTCAAGGGCGCTTGGCGGACGTGGATCAAAAATAGGCAAGCGCATTGCTGAAAATCAGACTTGGGTTGAAAGCCAGACGAAAAAACAACAGCCTGCCGATGAACCTGGAGGATGGGGAAACAAGCCGCTCGGTTGGGGGGAATTGTTCAAGGAGTATAAGAAAGGCGTTGCTCGCGGCGCCGTAAATATGGCCGGTGATGTGGTTAAAAGCCCCGCCATGTGGGATAAGGCACCCCCAAATAACGTCGTTGACGTTATGCAGAAACTTGAAGACGTGTCTCCTGATTGGGGCCAGGAGGATTTCAGAGACTTCAAAACATTCATCGACACAAAACTGAAAACGTCTCCCATGTTGAGGCAAGACGTTTGGAACGCGGCGCGTGCCATAAGGGAAGGTCGCGCGAAGTCGGTCAACGATATGCCCGAACTGCAAGACAGTTTCACCCGGTCAATGAGAAATCCAACTGAGGAAGACGCCTACAAGGCAGGTAAAGAAATTCAGGATTGGGTGGCAAAGAAATACGAAGCGGACCCAAGGTTCCGTGAAACATGGCACAATAAGTTTGCAGAGGGCAGTGGTTCCCTTGCCACATTCTTCGCTGGATCACTCATCCCATTTGTGGGGCCTGCAGTTTCAGCCGGAATAGGCTCTGCAGCAGCATCCGGTGGCGCGATCGACGAGTTCAAGAGAAAAGACGACAAGTTAACCAATTTGAATAAGTGGCGCGATGTCAGGGATCGTCCGACATTCAGTCCAAAACCGTTTGAGGAATTGGATCAAGCATACAGACTTAAAGCATTGGTCGGACTAACTGAGGCCATACCCGTTGAAATGGCATTGGGTCGCATAACGAGGCCATTTCAAAAGCCAGTAATGGCAGCGGTCGAAAAAATGCTGGCGAAAATGCCGGCAAAACTTCAAAAACTTGCAAAAGGCAAGGTTGTCGCGGCTACTGGAAGCGCAGCTATGCAGGCTGTTGCGGAAGGCGGACAGGAGGCAGGCTCGCAAATCCTCTACAACCTTATCGACAAATTTACATTTGACCCAGACAAAGACACATGGGAGGGTTTTTGGGAATCTCTCATTGTTGGCGCCGGACTTGGTGCTGGTGCGCAGGTTGCCGTTGACACCGTGAAAGGCGGACAGAACGCTGCAGACGAACTGCTGAGATACGGCTACGAGCCAAAACGTCCGCGCAAAGCACAACCCGGGCAAACCTCAAACACTGACGCAAAAGGAGACAGACAGTCAGCGCCCAACACTGACGCAAAAGGAGACAGACAGTCAGCGCCCAACACTGATGGCGGTGCAGAACAGGACAACCGCAGTCCAGACATCAAGGACCTGCAATCGCAAGCGTTGTTGCGCGAGGCAAACTACACCACCGAGCAAATCCGCGACATGAACGCCGAGGAATTCACGCAGAACGTCCAGGAGGCCATAGACGCCGGCGTTGAAATACCGAGCCGTGAGCCATCGTCAGATATCATCGCGCAAGCACGCGACATGCAAGACCCGCAGAATGAGCGTTCAGGCGTTTACATGCCGCGCTCCACCGTCGAGCAGATGAAGAAGGCCGGCAAACTGAAAGATGTGACGGGTACCGGTGTTGTTCTTGATGATTTTGACGGTCGCGGCGGTATTCTGGTTGCTGAAAACCAAGGCATTGCAGAAATTGCAACCAAGGCGCGCGACAATGGCGCTCCAATGCAGGAAATCATTGGCATCCTGACCGGTTCCGGCACCGGCAAACCCGTCGACGGCGACACGATGGTTCAGCAGGTTGACGAACAAGGCAATGTTACCCGCGAAACCCTTACCACCGCAGACGGCGCACAGGAGGCTGCACAGACGTTTGAACGGCCTGGGCACACTGTCAGGACGGTTCCTGCCGATCAGGCGCTACAGGACCGCGATACACGTGCAGAGGCGGAGATTGCAGGCAAGAAGTCGGCTCCGGTAGACCTGAATGCTGGCGGTTCCATTGATCAGGCCCGAGACAAAGTACAATCAGAGCCTTCCGAGAAGCAAAAGGAAGCCGGAAATTACCAGAAAGCGCATGTCAAACTGCACGGCATGGACGTTGCCATCGAGAACGCCAAGGGCAGCAAGCGCACAGGCACGGATTCCGATGGTGAAACATGGTCAGTCGATATGCCTGCCGATTACGGTTACATCAAGCGCACCAACGGCGCGGACGGCGACCAGGTGGACGTGTATATCGGTGACGATCACGACAGCCAGAAGGTTTTCATCGTCGACCAGAACGATCTGGAAACCGGCGCCTTTGATGAACACAAGGTCGTCATGGGCGTGAACAGCATTCCCGAAGCGATCAATCTGTACGATGGGGGGTTTTCAGATGGCCGCGGCATGGATAGGATTGGTTCAATCAAGCCAATGTCCGTCGAGCAGTTCAAGACCTGGTTGAAGGGCAATACAAGGAAACCGGCCAATGGACAAACTTCCACTGAAAATGCTGCATTCAGCCCGGCGCCATCGCAAGATGCTCCTGTTGAAGTGGATCAACAGCCAGTATCACCCGACAAAGGCAGCATGGAAACTGGCACTCCGGTCAGCGTCAGTGATGGTGTGCGAGATGATACGGGAGGAACGGCTCCACCGAGCCCGGCTGAAGATGACAAGCCTGCAAATGTCTTCAAGTCAGCAGCGGAAGCGCAGAGCGGGTACGATACCTACCTGAAATCCGGCAAGTCGCTGGCGATCGACAAAGTTGCCAAGGCGATCGGAACGAACGTCAAGACCGCAGCCGGATTGCTTCAGGAGACGGTGAAGAACGGCGGGCTGATCTACACCAAGACCGGCAAGTTCCGCAGGATAGGCCAGTCAAATAAGCCGATGGGCTTGATCGAAGCATTAACGAAGGCTGGCGGTATCCGTGACAATGGCGGCGAGTTGGCCGCGATGGATCTCGATAAGCACTTCGGCCCCGGCGGACGCCTGGTGCGCACGAACGGCGGCATGACGCTGGACGGCGCGCGGGAATGGGCTGTTGAGAACGGCTACTTGCGCGACACGCCAAACAGTGATGCACTTTCCACGTCGACAATTCGCGAGTTGCTGGACGCAATCGCAGAGGATGCGCGCGACAACAAGCAGGTCAAGGAAGATGACGTTACCGCCCAGCAGGAAGTTGAGGCCGATCAACGTCAGGAATGGTACGAGGATCAGTACAGCGAAGCCGAGCGACTTCTCATTGAGGTTCACGGTGAAGATTTCGTCATTGAACTCAACCAGTTCTTCGCGGACTCTCAGACAAAGCTTGCGGATTGGAGCGATAAGGACATAGATCGCGCCGCGAAACTTGTGTCCCAGGGCGAAACGGTAGATAATGCAATTGAACGCGCGGCCATCGAAGCGATTGAAAACGGACCAAGCACAGGCGTTGTTGAAGAATACGACATTCCATTTGATATAGGTGAACGCGATGAGACTATCCCCCGAGACCCATTTGAAAGCAGCGCGGAAATTGAGCCAGGCGGCGAAGAAAGCCAAAAGCCCGAGCGACCAGTCACGGATGATGCAGGACGCAAAGACAGCGCGGACACTGGCCAAAGCAGCGCGGAACCTGCAGAAGAAGTAACGGCCGACAAGCCGGAGCCCAAACCCGGCGAACTATTCCCCGAGGACTCGCAGGCAGATCAGGCCAAGCGCAAGGCCGAGCAGGCGTTGAAGCCGAAAGCCGAGCAGAACCTTGTCATGGATGACGGGTTGTTCAGCGACGAAAAAGACCAGATCGACATGGTTGATGCGCCTGCGGGACCAAGGGTGCTCGTCAATCTTGTTGGCAAAGACGGCAAAACGGACGCCGAGCGCGGCGGGTCGTATTTGGACAATGACATTGAACGGATACTAAACGCTGAAATCGACAAGCAGTTTGCCGAGCCAAAAGGCGACGGTAGAATTGGCATCAACAAAAAGGGCTTCCCTGTCTACGAGGATGAAAACGGCGTCCGATCCTATGTTGAGAACGGCATACGCATCACCGAGTCCGTTTCGTTTGTGCCCGGCGGCGGTATCGGTGTTGGCGGCAACAGGTCATCCGAGTTTGAACCCACAGCCAAGGAGGCTGCGGCATCGGCGGTAAGGAACGTCTCAAAAGGACTGACCGAGGCAATTACGGCACTGGATGAATTGTTCAAGCCCGGCAATCGCCTGGGATCCGGACCATCGTTCGATGAAGAAACGTATTCCAAGGCCAAGCCACATTTCAAAGCAGCCCTTGTTCATTTCAAGGAAGCCGGCAAAGACGTGGCCAGGATGGCAAGCGCACTGGTTGCGCACATGAGGAAGATGGGCATCAGCGCGGAGAGTATCCGCAACATGGTCCCATACATGGCCCGGTTCATCGAGGACGTAAAGGCAGGAAAAGAGAGCATTGGCGGCAATCCGGACAAAGAGACGGCGCCGCAGGAAAACCGGCCAGCACTTGCCGAGCCTGGCACTGCGGATGATTTCACCCGGGCACTTGTTGACAGGCTTATTGACCCTGACGGTGGCTTCAAAACCATCGTTGAGGCCAGACAGTTTGCCAAGACATTCGGCGTAAACGTCGAAGCCGGCACCGCATTCGCAAAGGAACTTGAGGAAAAGATTGAACTGGCGCTGGTCATGGCAGCGCGGGAAATCATCGAGGGCGGACGCAAGCAGGGCCGATCGGCAGAGATTATCTACAATCGCCTTGTTGGCCTTTACAATCGGCAACCAAAGCTGAACGTCCGCACGGCTGAATCTATGGCCGATCAGGCGTACTCAACGCCGGTTCCGCTTTCCTTCCTTGCTCAAAACCTTGCCGGCATCGGTTCCAAGACGCTAGTTTACGAACCCACCGCCGGCAACGGCTCGCTGGTCACGGCGGCCAGCCCCGGCAATGTAATCGCCAACGAAATCAATCCAGTGCGCGCCAGCAACCTGAGTGTTCAGGGTTTCAAGGTTACGCAAAACAGGTTGCCCGGCCAGCAGCCGCAGGCAGTCAGACAGCAAGGCGCCGCAGACGTTGTGATAATGAACCCGCCGTTTGGTGCGGTTAAGGACAATGACGGCAATTCCATTGAATTCACGTCCGGAGATTTGAAAACCACAGCCATTGATCATGCTATCGCGCTCGACGCGCTTGAGGCCATGCCTGACGGCGGAAGGGCCGTTTTGATCGTGGGCGGTATCAACAACAAGACAACCGACCCCGAGCAGCGCCAACTGGCCTACAACACGAAGCAAAAAAGAGACTTTTACAGAAGATTGTATTCGCGCTACAATGTCGTTGACCATTTCACAGCGGACGGTTCGCTGTATGAGCGGCAAGGAGCAGGATGGCCGGTTGATGTAATCGTTATTCATGGTCGCGGCAAATCCGATCGCAGACTGCCGGCAGCAGAATTGCCGGAACAGTTTTTCGATTGGGAAAGCCTGAAAGGAAAACTCGATGCGGGACAAACTGAAGTATCTGGACAGGGTGACATCTCGGATGGTGACGCTGTTGCGCCAGAACGACCAGTGGGACCAAGAAGCGAAGCAGATAGCGCAAACGCTGATGGAGGAAGGGTATCTCCAAGTGATACCGCCGATAGACAACCCGACAAACTTCGCGGAGAACGCG